>CANGWT010000094.1 GCA_947457745.1 Burkholderiaceae bacterium
CTTGCGAAAAATCAACATCGATTTATATTGTTACTAATACGACTGTTGCCCCTTTGTATGCAGAGCGCCTCACTAAGACTTTAGAAAAACTTGGTAAGCCAGTCAGAACGATTGTCTTGCCTGACGGAGAGTCTTATAAGGACTGGAAAAATCTCCAGCTGATTTTTGATGATCTCCTCAAGTATGGAGCTGATCGTCAAACGATATTGGTAGCTTTAGGTGGCGGTGTTATTGGGGACATGACTGGCTTTGCTGCCGCTAGCTTTATGCGCGGCATTCGTTTTATTCAGGTCCCAACAACCTTATTAGCTCAGGTGGACTCCTCTGTTGGCGGCAAGACGGGCATTAACCATCCGCTCGGAAAAAATATGATCGGGGCGTTTCATCAGCCAGCAGCAGTCATTGCCGATCTCAATACCTTAAAGACCTTACCTGCTCGCGAACTCTCTGCAGGCCTGGCCGAAGTAGTTAAGCATGGTGCGATTGCAGATGCTGAGTTCTTAAATTGGATTGAAGCAAATGCTAAAGCTTTACTAGCCTGCGACACTGCTGCTATGGCGCATGCGGTCTTACGCTCTTGCGAAATTAAATCAGCCGTAGTGTCTGCCGATGAAAGAGAAAGTGGTATTCGTGCCACATTGAATTTCGGGCATACCTTTGGTCATGCAATCGAAGCGGGTATGGGCTATGGCGAGTGGTTGCATGGTGAAGCTGTTGGCTGCGGTATGGTCATGGGTGCAGACCTTTCAAGACGCCTGAACTTTATTACTCAAGACGAGGCTAACCGCCTAACTCAAATCATTCAATCCATGAATCTGCCGATAGCGCCACCCAAGTTTGGCGCACAGCGTTATATGGAATTAATGCAAGTAGATAAAAAGACTGAGGGCGGACAAATTCGCTACGTCGTTCTAGAAAAGATTGGCAAAGCCCAAATTCAGAGTGTTCCTGATGCTCAGGTCATAGAGACCCTAACAGCAACCGGAGCAGTTTAATTTCCTGGCTGACTTATCTTGGTAGCAGGCCAATGGTGATCGTTTGGCCAGCTTGAGCACTGGCAAATTCCGATAAATCGCCTAGTAGTTCGCGCCCAGTTTTAGTATCCAACCACAGTGGTGAAGCTACGGTACCCGCCCAACGATAGTGGTAACCACCAGATTTAGCCGCTACCCAAATCTCGTGCAAAGGGGGCTGGGTATTGACCACTATCACGCTGCGATCTCTGAAACGAATATTGATTACGTTTCCTCCCTGGCGCTCTACATCCAGATCTAGATCTAGAGCATCGTCTGCGGCTTCTAAGGCCACTTCTATAGACTCCAATAACTTACTACCCAACTGATGAAATTGCTTATCGTCAATCGTTTCCACATTTAAATTGCCTGGCTTCATATTAGAGTCCTGCATGCTATATTCAATCATTCGTTTTAGAGACATTCATGATAGCGATTCTTAAAAGAACTCTTGGCATTAGCCTTCTAATATCCCTTGTTGGATGTGGGGTTAGAGGGCCCTTGTATTTGCCAAATGTGCCAGCGGCGCCCAGCCCTCCTGCTGAGCCAGAACCCAAAGGCAAGCTCTATCCACCCCAAAGCCCTACTGCTACCAACCCCACATCGACCAAGCAATGACAAGTAAAGCGATTCCACTCCCCGACTTAGCTGGATTTACAGAACGAAATGGCACTTGGTATGCAGAGGAAATTCCATTGTCAGATTTGGCAAAAGAATTTGGTACACCCCTGTATGTCTACAGCAAAAAAGCATTAACTGAGGCCTATCAGGCCTACGACAAAGCTTGCGTAGATCCCTCTGGTAAAAGACGAGCTCGCGTTCATTATGCGATGAAGGCGAATAGCAATTTAGCGGTGATTGATTGCTTTAAAAAATTAGGCTCCGGCTTTGACTTAGTCAGCGGTGGTGAATTAGAGCGCGCCCTTGCTGTTGGCGCAGATCCAACAAGTTTAGTGTTTGCAGGTGTTGGTAAATCTGCTCATGAAATTGCTCAAGCCTTGAAAGCTGGCGTTAAGTGCATCAACGTAGAGTCAATTGCAGAGCTCCACCAAATTAATCGGGTTGCCACTAAGCTCAATTGCCGCGCCCCAGTTTCTTTACGTGTGAATCCCGATGTGGATGCGCAAACGCATCCTTATATTTCTACTGGATTAAAAGGTAATAAATTTGGTATTGCTTATCACGAGGTTTTAAAAACATATCGTGAAGCTGCCTTACTGGCACAAATTGATGTGGTTGGCATTGATTGCCATATTGGCTCACAAATCACCAACACCGCACCCTATCTTGACGCGCTTGATAAAGTGCTCGAGCTAGTTACTCAATTGAAAAAAGAAGGTATTGAGATCCACCACCTTGATTTAGGTGGAGGTCTTGGGATTTCTTATGGCGACGATAACCCGCCTGATATTACTGAGTTCACTAACACCTTACTGAATCGCGTTGCTGAACGTGGCTTTGGGCATCTCGATATTGTCTTAGAGCCTGGCAGATCCTTAGTTGGTAATGCTGGCGTGCTCTTGACCCAAGTGGAATATCTCAAGCCCGGTACTGAGAAAAACTTTTGTATTGTGGATGCAGCAATGACAGAGTTGATGCGCCCAGCGCTCTACGAGGCTTATCACGGGATCGTTCCAGCTCAAACCAAGCAAGTTGCAAGTTCTACTTATGATGTCGTCGGACCTGTATGTGAATCTGGTGATTGGCTTGGAAGAGATCGTCTACTTGCGGTTGAAGAGGGTGATCTACTAGCTATTCTATCTGCTGGTGCTTATGGCTTTGTGATGGCATCTAATTACAACACCAGACCAAAACCAGCAGAGATCATGGTTGATGGCAAGAATGCCTATGTCATTCGTAAACGTGAAAATATTGCCGATCTCTTTGCTAGTGAAGCCACCTTGCCAAATTGATATTGCTATTGAATTAATTTGTATTGGTAAATTCTAGGCAATAAAAAACCCCGCTACATCAGCGGGGTTTTTGTTTTGTACTTAAGAAATGATTAATGCAAGCCTGCCATGTAATCAGAAACAGCTTTCATTTCTTGATCAGAAAGTTTCGTAGCAATCGTTGTCATCTGCGTACTATTTTTACGAGTACCTTCACGGAAACTAACTAACTGATTGTAGGAATATTCAGCCCACTGTCCACCTTGGCGTGGATATTGCGCAGGAATGCCGGCACCGTTAGGGCTATGACAGCCAGCGCAAGCTGGAACACCCTTCGATGCAATACCGCCACCATAAATACTCTTACCCAATTCAATAGCATCTTTACTTTGGGCAACACCTTGCGAAGGTACCTGCTGAGAAAGGAAAGTACCGATATTGATCATATCTTGCTCATTTAATGGCATAGACATGCCCATCATGATGGCATTCACTCTGGTGCCTTCTTTAAAATTCTTCAACTGTTTTGCTGTGTATGCAGCGTGCTGGGCAGACAACTTGGGCCAAGTAGCTACCGCACTCTGACCCTTAGGGCCATGACATGTAATACAGGCTACAACTCCGCGAGTTGCATCTCCAGAGTTATAGAGTGATTCACCAGCCGCCACATCAACTTTTGGCTTAGCCGGAACCGCAGGCTTTGCCTCTGCAGCCGGAGCCATAGGTGCTGGATCAGCGGCAAAAGCTTGTGGCGCAAGACCGCTTAGAGTGACAATAGACAGAACTGCAAAGCTAGCACTTAAGCTGGTTAATTTGGAGATTTGAGGGGTTTGACGCATTATGTTTACCTTGGCAAAAATTCCTAAAAGTGTTTGGGCCCTACTTTTACAACCCTTTACCCAACACCATGAGATATTTCATGATTTTGCGTGATTTTACAATAGCTTCTGGACATGTCTAAACTCTTTCAAGCCCGATTTGCGACCACAGTCAATGACACCCATTGCCTGCCTGCCACTCCGCTCCGAGAAGTCGCCTTCGCTGGGCGCTCAAACGCGGGTAAATCTAGCGCAATTAATGTACTTTGCAACCAAAAACGCCTTGCTTTTGCCAGCAAAACGCCTGGGCGCACCCAACACATTAACTATTTTGGCCTTTTTGCAAAAGACGATCTCTTAGCCTATTTGGTGGATTTACCTGGATATGGCTATGCCGCAGTCAATCATGAGACGAAATACCACTGGAATGCCCTTCTCAGCGATTACCTGCAAGAGCGAAAGCAACTGGTAGGCATGGTTTTGATTGTGGACTCTAGGCGCGGTATTACCGAACTAGACGAGCAAATGATTCAGTGGTTTGTGCCAACCGGCAAACCAATCCATATTTTGCTCAGCAAATGCGACAAGCTCAATAAAAGTGAATGTAAGCATGTCCTAGAAGCCGTACGCAAACAATTACAACAATACGATCCAGCGCTACCCGATGGCAATGGTGATTCCAAGAAACTTACGGCACAATTATTCTCAAGCACCAAGCGCATTGGTCTAGAAGAGGCCGACAATATTGTTATTAAATGGTTATTTGCAGCGGAGACTCAAGAAGATGAAATCACAAGCTAACTCTATATTGAGCTTTCCGGCTCATCGCCCTCGTCGTATGCGACGTGATGATTGGGCACGCCGCCTGATGCAAGAACATCATCTCAGTACAAGCGACCTAATCTATCCAGTATTTTTGCTCGAGGGCACAAATCAATCTCAAGCTGTTGCATCAATGCCTGGGGTTAATCGCGCATCTCTCGATTTACTTTTTAGCGTTGCCGAAGAATGTGTTGCATTAGGCATTCCCGTCTTAGCACTTTTTCCGGTGATTGATACATCTCTAAAAACACCAGACGGCAAAGAAGCATTTAATCCGAATGGCTTAGTGCCAAACGCAGTACGTGAACTCAAGAAACGCTTTCCTAATTTGGGCATCATGACCGATGTAGCACTTGATCCTTACACAAGTCATGGTCAAGATGGTGTCCTAGATGATCAAGGCCGAATCCTGAATGATGAGACCACGGCAATCTTGGTACAACAAGCGGTTGCTCAAGCACAAGCTGGTGTTGATATCGTTGCACCATCGGACATGATGGATGGTCGCATCGGAAAAATTCGAGAAGCCTTAGAGCAAAAAAATCTGATACATACCCGCATCATGGCTTATTCCGCCAAATATGCATCTGCTTTTTATGGCCCATTTCGTGACGCAGTCGGCTCAGCAAAAAACTTAGGTAAGGCTGATAAAAAAACCTATCAAATGGATTGTGCTAATACAAACGAGGCTTTGCGGGAGGTTGCACTCGATATTAGCGAAGGTGCTGATATGGTGATGGTCAAACCTGGCATGCCCTACTTAGACATCGTTCGTAGAGTACGTGATGAGTTTAACTATCCTACTTATGCCTATCAAGTGAGTGGTGAGTACGCTATGCTTAAAGCCGCTGCACAAAATGGTTGGCTTGATCATGATGCTGTGATGATGGAGTCATTGCTAGCATTTAAACGTGCTGGTGCAGATGGCATCTTGACCTATTTTGCACTTGAGGCTGCGCGCCTTTTAAAGACATCTAAGTAATTAATAGTTCAAAAAGTTAAATGGGTTATGCCCATTTAACTTCTAAGTAGCTTAATTTCCCAAGGCTTTTTTCAAGCGCTCGACAAAACGTTGCGGTGGCATGTAGCCAATGACACGTTGATCTTTTAACTCTTCTGAGTTGAGATCAAAGATTAAAATGCCTGGTGGGCCAAATAATCCTAAGCGTTTCAACAAAGTCTGATTCTCGGCACTATTCTTTGTTACGTCTGCCTGCAGTAAAACAAATTTCTGTAGCTCCTCATTCACTGCGGGATTAGCAAAGGTGTTGACCTCCATCTCCTTGCAAGAAATACACCAGTCTGCATAAATATCCAAGAGCACTAATTTCTTTTGTTCTTTTGCTTTGGATAAAAATTGGTCTAAGTGTGCACTAGAGTCAATCACGGCAAAACTAGCACTTCCAATCTGGTGTTGGCGCTGACCATTGGCCATCGTATTGCCCGCCTCGCCACTGCCAATTTGCAATAAAGGGGATGCAATCCAGGCTGCGGTTGCAACCAATAAAACACCCAATGTTCTTTGTAACCAAACCATCCAAATTCCGGTGGATGGAATCAAGATGCGAGCCTCAATGGCAATAAACAGGAGCGGCAATCCCATGCCCAAAGCCATTACAAAAAGAAGTCCTGCCCCTAGACTCATTGAGCCTGTTTGAGCAATAAAAGCGAGTACCCCAGCCAATGGGGCTGTAATGCAAGGGCTGGCTACTAATGTTGAAATTCCCCCCAAAGCAAAGGCGCCCGCAAAGCTGCCCCCCTTGTGACGTCCCGCTAATTGGTCCACTTTTTGTTGCCATGAGTGGGGCATTCTGAGCTCGTATAGACCGAATAGACTCCCTGATAAGGCTAATAGCAGCAATGCAAACCCAATCAGCGCTATAGGGCTTTGTAGGGCTCTTTGAACGCTGCCGCCTAGCGCAGCCATCAAGACCCCCGCTAATGCGTACACGCAAGCCATTCCAAGCACGTAAGCCACAGCCAAGAAACTTGCCCGGCCCTTGCTAATGGATTTCTTACCCTGCGTTCCAAACACCAGGCTTGACAGAATGGGCAGCATTGGAAGTACGCAAGGCGTAAATGCTAAAGCTAGGCCCAAAATAAAGAAGGCTA
>CANGWT010000095.1 GCA_947457745.1 Burkholderiaceae bacterium
ATACAAATCTGCGACTTACGAAAACTTTTGGGTATTTATCCACACAAGCTGTGGATAAGTTCTGATTGAGAAGTGGTCCCGCCGACAGGAATCGAACCTGTATCCCACGCTTAGGAGGCATGTGCACTATCCATTGTGCTACGGCAAGATTAAAAAAAAGTAAAACGTTTTATAAAAAAGATGATAGGGCAAGTTGCATTATCCACTGATTACCAACCACACAGTGCCCACACTTGATTGGTGATTGCGACCGTCAACTCTGGTGCAAAGTATGCAGAGAAAATAATTCCTAATAGCACTACTGATAGTACATACAAAACCAAGCGCGAAATAGAAATATGCATTAAAAAAATTAAACAGTAGCAAGGCGATGAATTGCTCGCTCTTTCACTGGCAGATTGATTAAGAATGCAAACACACCTAAGGCAATCGCAATATTCCAAACGATCAGATAAGAGCCGGTACGATCAAATAGATAACCACCAAAATAAGCCCCGCAGAAGCTACCAAGTTGATGGGAGAAAAACACGAGGCCAGAGAGCATGGTGAGGTACTTCACGCCAAAAATCTGTGCAACGATTGCATTGGTTAATGGGATGGTGGATAGCCATAAGAAGCCCATGATGGCTGCAAAGATATAGGTAGTAGTTGGGCTCAGAGGCAAGTAAACAAAAGCAATGATTGCCACAGACCTGCTGATATAGATGCCTGATAAGAGGTAGCGCTTTGGCAAGCGTTGCCCTAATATGCCGGCGGCATAAGTTCCAAAAATATTAAATAGACCAATCAATGCAAGGGCAGTCGTTGCTACAAAAGGTGCGCCAACATCGGGATACATCTTGGATAAATCTTTGAGGTAGGGTGCCAAGTGAACCGCAATAAATACCACCTGAAATCCGCAAACAAAATAACCCAGAGTGAGCAATCTAAAACTAGGATTGCCCATTGCTTCTTTTAAGGCTTCTTTAATCGTTTGATTGCTACCTTGTTGGATATTTGCGGTATTGGGTTCGCGCAACATAAACGCAATTGGAATCATGAGACTCGCCATGAGTGCCAACATGAGTAGCGCATCATTAGCAACAAAATTTGAAAGCAATCCTTGCTCAACTGGAATCATTAAAAATTGTCCAAATGATCCAGCAGCTGCAGTGATGCCCATAGCCCACACTCTTTTTTCAGGAGCAACGTTGCGACCTAAGATTCCATACACCACGCTATAGGTGGTTGCAGTTTGTGCAAGCCCAATTAATAACCCACCCGCTAATGAAAAGTTCAATGCATCAGTAGAGATCGCCATACCGGCTAGACCGATCGCATAAAGTGCGCCACCTGCGACCATGATTTTTAATGCGCCGTAACGATCAGCTAAAGCTCCGGTGATGGGTTGAACTGCACCCCAAATCAAATTTTGTAATGCCATAGTGAGGGCAAAGGTTTCACGTCCCCAACCATTGGTAGAGGTGATGGGTAGGTTAAAGAGCCCAAATCCATGGCGTATACCCATCGAAAATGTCACCATCAGTCCGCCAAAGATCAGCAGCCTCTTCAAAGTGAGGGTGTTAGATTGGCTTATTTGCGCTGTCATGGATGTTTTCTCGATATATCAAGCGCTTAGGATAGCTTGATTATTTGTTTACCCAAACACTTGCCTTCAAGTAAGTCAATGAAGGTCTGTGGGGCATTTTGGATGCCCTCAGTGATTTTTTCATGTACCCGGATCTTTTGTTCGACTAATAGGCCTATAAGTTGCTTTTGGATTTCTCTCCACCGAGAGACATGATCGGAGACGATGAATCCCTGAATCAACATACGATTGGCTAACAAGGTGCGTAGATTGATACTGTGGAAGTGCTCTTCAATGCCTTCGGCGATCAGTCCGCAGATGGCAATGCGGGAGAAGGGGTTCATTTGAGGAATTAGGCTGTCAAATAGTGCGCCTCCAACATTCTCAAATAGCCCATCAATACCATTTGGAGCATGTTTATTTAAGTTGCTGGGCCAACTACTGTGCTTATAAGATAGGCAGTGATCAAAATTCAAAACATCTTGCACATAAGCGCATTTTTCCTCGGAGCCTGCAACTCCCACGACATTGGCACCCTGTACTTTGGCGAGCTGACCGGCAATGCTTCCAACAGATCCTGCGGCAGAGGTAATTAATAGGGTTTCACCAGCTTGGGGCTTGCAAATTTCCATCATTCCAATCCAGGCAGTAATCCCAGGCATTCCCGCAGCTCCCAGAAGCCAGGTGTCTGAAAAAGGAGCTTCTGGGATTAATTTGATCGCAGCAGCATTCATGACAGCATGGGTTTGCCATCCGAGCATACCAATCACTTTATCCCCTGCTTTAAATTGATCGGACTGGGAGTTGATGACGGTTCCTATGCCTTCACCCATGACAACATCACCAAGCTCCATTGAGGGCGCATATGATTTTCGCTCACTCATTCTGCCGCGCACATAGGGATCCAGCGAAAGCCATTGATTTAAAACTAGGACTTGACCGTACTTCAGCGGCTCTATATCGGCGTCAATGCATTCAAAGTTATCTTGTGTTACGGTTTGATTTGGCCTGTTACGCAGAATAATTTTAGTATTCATTTTTGTTGCAAAATTGTCTTCGTATCCAATAATCAAGACCTTGGCAAAGCACTATTTTCCTAGGGGTATTTACTGATTAGCAGGGTCACAACACTTTTTAAAATTAATGAGCAATTTTGCCACTTACAAGATTCTTTGGAGTATTTATTTATGTCAGCAGTAAATCACATTAGTTCGTTATTGAAAGATAAAAATCTCCTTAAGGGTGATGCATATATCGGCGGTAAATGGCTTCAAGCTAAATCTGGCAAATTATTCTCGGTAACCAACCCTGCAACTGGCGAAGAAATTGCTCGGGTTCCCAATCTCGATGTGGCTGATGCGCTGGATGCTGTTACATCAGCCGAAAGTGCATTTGCTTTATGGCGGACAAAAACTGGCAAGGAGCGTGCCGCGGTTTTGCGCAAGTGGTTTGACTTGATTACAGAGCACACCGAAGATCTTGGGATCATCATGTCTTTAGAGCAGGGTAAGCCTCTGGTTGAAGCTAAAGGTGAGATTCATTATGGGTCCTCTTTTATTGAGTGGTTTGCTGAAGAGGCAAAACGGGTAACCGGCGCCATTCCTAGTTCAACCTGGGAAGACAAGCGTTTGATGGTTCTCAAGCAACCGATTGGAGTTTGTGTAGCGATCACTCCTTGGAACTTCCCTAGCGCCATGATTACTAGAAAAGTATCTCCGGCGCTTGCCGCAGGTTGCTCCATTGTCATCAAGCCTGCCGAACAAACACCGTTGTCAGCATTGGCATTGGCTGAACTAGCTTCTCGTGCTGGTGTCCCTGATGGGGTGATCAATATATTGACCGCGGATGCCCATAATTCCATTGCAATTGGTAAGGCTCTTTGCGATTCTCAGGTTGTTAAGCATCTTTCGTTCACCGGATCTACTGAGGTTGGAAAGTTGCTGATGATGCAGTGCGCTCCAACAGTCAAGAAAGTTGCGCTTGAGTTGGGTGGTCATGCGCCATTTATTGTTTTTGAAGACGCCAATATTGACAATGCTGTTGCTGGAGCCATGTTTGCTAAATACCGTAATGCTGGCCAAGCTTGCGTTGCAGCCAATCGCTTTTATGTGCATAAAAAAGTTCACGACGAATTTGTTGAAAAGTTTGCTGCTGCTACCAAAGGCATTAAAGTTGGCCATGGTCTAGAGCCTGGTGTTACTCAAGGCCCTTTGATTGATGAGCAGGCGCTAGCCAAAGTCCAGAGGCATATTGCCGATGCAGTTGCTCAGGGGGCTACTTTGGTCACAGGTGGCAAGTCTTCTGAGCGAGGTGGTACTTTTTTTGAGCCTACTATTCTTGCCAATGCTACTAACTCAATGCTGGTAGCTATTGAGGAGACATTTGGTCCTGTTGCACCAGTCATTCCTTTTGAGTCAGATGAGGAGGTTGTCAAGCTCGCTAATCACAGCCAGTTTGGCTTGGCCTCTTATTTCTATAGCCGCGATATTGGTCGGATTTGGAAAGTTGCTGAGGCTCTGGAGTTTGGCATGGTTGGTGTGAACACCGGATTGTTTTCGAATGAAGTCGGTCCATTTGGCGGAGTGAAGCAATCCGGTCTTGGTAGAGAAGGCAGTTCTTGGGGTATTGATGAATATCTCGAGATGAAGTATGTCTGTGTAGGCCTATAAAAAGAGTTGGAGGAGACAAAATAATGCATTCCAAGAAAAAACAAAAAATCGGAATCTTATTAGGCTGTTTATTTGCTGCAGTATCGCTGTTTAGCCAGAGCGCTTCTGGCCAGTCAGCGTCTGCTGAAGAGTCATGGCCTAACAGACCAATTTCAATGATCATTCCATTTCCGCCAGGTGGGGTTGCCACTGTTGTGGGTAGACCTATTGCTGATGGCATGGCTAAAAATCTTGAGAAGCCCATCATTATGGAAAATAAACCTGGGGCTGGCGGTGGGATTGGCAATGCCTATGTAGCCAAGGCAAAGCCAGACGGCTATAACGTTTTATTTGCCATGTCCTCTGTTTCAACAATTCCGGAGACAGATAAGATTGCCGGCAAAACAGCTTCATACACCACCAATCAGCTCAGACCGATTGGTCGCATTACTTCTGATCCACTAGTGATAGTTGTGAAGGGTGATGCGCCATGGAAAACAATGACTGAGTTTGTTGCTGACGCCAAAAAGCATCCTGGTAAATACAATTTTAGCTCTTCTGGTAACTATGGAACTATGCAGTTGCCGATGGAGATGCTTAAAACAAATCAGAATATTTTCGTTGTTCATATTCCCTATGGCGGTGCGGGCCCTGCTGTGTTGGCTGTGCTTAGTGGAGAGGTTGATATTGTTGCTAGTGGGCCATCAACGGTAGTTCAAAACGTCAAGGCTGGAAAACTGAGGGCTCTAGCACATACTGGATCAGGCAGGATGGCTGCACTACCAGATGTGCCATCCCTAAAAGAACTTGGAATACCTGTTGAATACAATCAGTGGACCGGAATTTTTGTACCGAAGAGCACGCCTGAGCCAATTGTCAAAAAGTATCGTGATGCATTGAGAGTTGCCGTTAACGATAATTCTATTCGCTCAACCATTGGTAATGCAGGCAGTCCAATCGACTATCTTGACGAACCTGAATTCCAAGTTTTTTGGGACAAAGACATTGCTAAGATGAATGAAGTAGTCAGAAAAATAGGTAAGCTCGATTAAATCGAACCATTATCTCTAAGTAAATCGATATCCTGCGTGCTAAGACCCAGTCTTTCGCGTAGGATTTCATCGGTATGTTGTCCCAATGTTGGCGGTGCCATTCTCACTTCTACTGGAGTTTTTGAAAGTCGCATTGGACTTGCTACCAATTTCATCATGCCAGCTGTGGGGTGGGGCACATTCATTTGAATATCACGGGCTTTTACCTGTTCATTTTCAAATACTTCCTGAAAATTATTAATTGGTCCGCAGGGTACATTTGCTTTTTCAAGTAAGGCGATCCACTCTGCCTTAGTCTTTTTTCTCGTCATTTCCTCAAGTAGGGGCACTAGTTGATCACGGTGCTTTACCCGCATTGGATTCTCGGAGTACAGAGGGTTGTCGGCTAAATGAGCTTCATCTCCCGCTGTAACAAAATGCCTAAACTGGCCGTTATTCCCTGCTGCAACAATCATCCAGCCATCTGATGTTGGAAGCGTTTGATAGGGCACTATCGTTGGGGATGCATTACCCCAACGTTTGGGAATCTCATCCGAGCATAAATAGGCGCTAGCCACATTCGCCATGACTGCTATTTGCGTATCCAATAAGGCCAAGTCAATATATTGACCTTCGCCAGTATGGTTTTTATGTGCAATTGCCGCTAAAATTGAGGTGGTTGCGTACATCCCTGTAAAAATATCGGCGATTGCAACCCCCGCCTTTTGTGGGCTAGCCCCTGGAAAGTTGTCCGCCTCGCCGGTAACGCTCATGAAGCCACCCATTCCTTGGACTATAAAGTCATATCCAGGACGTTTTGAGTAGGGTCCAAATTGCCCAAATCCAGTAATTGAGCAATAAATGAGATCTGGTTTCACTTTTATCAAGTTCTTATAATCAAGTCCGTATTTAGCCAGTTGCCCGACTTTGTAGTTTTCAATGACTACATCAGACTCTTTTGTGAGCTGGCGAATGATTTCTTGGCCTTCAGGCTTACTAATATCGACCGTGATAGAGCGTTTATTGCGGTTAATAGATATGAAATACGCAGTTTCGGCAGTATCTTTACCACTTTGATCTCTGGCAAAAGGAGGGCCCCAGTGACGTGTATCGTCGCCCTCGCCAGGTTTTTCAACCTTGATTACGTCTGCACCGAGGTCGGCGAGGTTTTGTGTACACCACGGGCCGGCAAGAACACGGCTGAGGTCTAAAACGCGAATATGACTTAAGGCTCCCATTCTGCAATTTTGGCATGAAAAAAAAGGGTATTTCAGGAAAATTCAGGTTTTCGTTCAGACATGACTACAATTTGCGCGCATGGCTACCCGTAAAACATCCGAATACAGCGAATCATCGAT
>CANGWT010000096.1 GCA_947457745.1 Burkholderiaceae bacterium
AATGCTCGGAGAGAATTATGGGAAGAAGCGGGTGTGCCACCCCAGATTTCCGATCACATTGAGCCTGTGGGTCGCATACACATGCGCCGCCCCATACAAGGACGGGGATTTCATGATGAGCAACTCTATATTTATGACCTAGAGCTGGCGGAGAACTTTATACCCACCAATCATGATGGAGAAGTGAGTGGTTTTATTGAAATCCCCCTTTCAGAGGCTGCAGCCCGCATTTTGGCCGATGAATTCACTAGCGATGCCGCCTTTGTGACTGCGGATTTCATTTTGCGCAACACCAGAGTGGACTAAAGCCCCCAAATTGGGTTTCAGCGCTTGATTTTGATCACCCAGCTTTTAGGCATTTCGTGGTTAAATAAGAGCTAAGGATGAAACAGGGGTGCCCTCAAAAGATTTTGATTGCGAGGCGCTGAGAAAGACCCTATAACCCGATCCAGGTAATGCTGGCGTGGGGAGTTTTCCATCAGACCGTCACCCGGTTTCGTCCATCTAAAAACAGTCAGGAGATGGACATGAGCGATACCAACACTAAATCAAAACAAGAAATTCCTAGCTTAAAAAGCTTAGAGCGTGACTTTGGCCAAAAATTTGCCTACCCCGCCTCAACTAAGACCTACCTAGAGGGCTCCCGTCCAGATATTAAAGCGCCGATCCGCATGATCGAGCAATTATCAACACGGGTTGGCGAAGAAATGGTACCCAATCCCCCCGTGCCGGTTTATGACACATCAGGCCCTTATAGTGATCCAGAGATCGTAATCAATCTTGAAAAAGGTTTGCCTTTATTGCGTAAGAGCTGGATTGAAGAACGAGCTGACACAGTTCAATTGACTGGGCCAAGTTCCGAGTACGGTGTTGCCCGCTCACAAGATGCGACTACGCAGAATTTACGTTTTGCCCATATCAATCCTCCGCGCGTCGCTAAGGCAGGCCAGAATGTGAGCCAAATGTATTACGCTCGCAAAGGTATCGTGACTCCCGAAATGGAATATGTGGCTTTGCGTGAATCCATGGGTCTAGAGCAATTGCGCAAGAACCCCGAATACAAACAACTACTCAAGCAACATCCAGGCAAGAGCTACGGTGCGAATCTTCCTGACATTGTTACTGGTGAATTTGTACGCTCTGAAATCGCTGCCGGTCGTGCGATTATTCCAGCCAATATTAATCACCCAGAACTCGAGCCAATGATTATTGGTCGCAACTTCCGCGTGAAAATTAACGGCAACTTGGGCAACTCTGCTGTGACTTCCTCTATCAATGAGGAAGTAGAAAAAATGGTGTGGTCAATCCGCTGGGGTGCAGACACCATCATGGATCTTTCTACAGGAAAGCATATTCATGAAACTCGTGAGTGGATTATTCGTAACTCGCCAGTTCCGATTGGTACAGTTCCAATCTACCAAGCACTCGATAAGACCGGCGGTATTGCAGAAGACCTTACCTGGGAAATGTTCCGCGATACCCTGGTAGAGCAAGCTGAGCAAGGCGTTGACTACTTCACGATTCATGCTGGTGTATTGCTGCGCTATGTTCCTTTGACTGCTGACCGTATTACTGGCATCGTCTCTCGTGGCGGCTCAATCATGGCGAAGTGGTGCTTGGCCCACCATAAAGAAAACTTCCTCTATACGAAGTTTGATGAGATTTGCGAAATCATGAAAGCCTATGACGTGTCATTTAGTTTGGGTGATGGTTTGCGTCCTGGTTGTATAGCTGACTCAAATGATGCCGCGCAGTTTGGTGAGCTTCATACCCTTGGTGAACTCACTGCCAAAGCATGGAAGCATGATGTGCAAGTCATGATCGAAGGTCCTGGTCACGTTCCAATGCAGCGCATTGAAGAAAATATGACTGAAGAGTTAAAGCACTGCCTTGAGGCGCCCTTCTACACTCTCGGGCCATTGATTACCGATATCGCTCCTGGATACGATCACATCACCAGCGGAATTGGTGCGGCTCAAATTGGCTGGTACGGTACAGCGATGCTTTGCTATGTCACGCCAAAAGAGCATTTAGGTTTGCCGGATAAAGAAGATGTCCGTACCGGCATCATCACGTACAAAATTGCAGCCCATGGCGCAGACTTGGCCAAAGGTTTACCAGGAGCACAATTGCGAGATAACGCTTTATCCAAAGCCCGCTTTGAATTCCGCTGGGAAGATCAATTTAATCTTGGCTTAGACCCTGAGCGTGCTCGTGAGTACCACGACGCTACCTTGCCTGCAGAAGGCGCGAAGATTGCGCATTTTTGCTCGATGTGTGGACCGAAGTTCTGCTCGATGAAGATCACACAAGAAGTGCGTGACTACGCTGCCACATTAGATGCAGATGGCAATCCTAAGTCCAAAGTCATTCCGATTACTGCAGATGCGTCTATTGATCCAGCAAAAGGTATGGAAGAAATGTCCGCTGAGTTTCGTAAGCGCGGTAGCGAGATTTATCAGTAAGTGAGTCACGCATTCTCAAACGGCAAATACGCCATTGTTGGCGCCGGCCTTATGGGTCGGTTGCTAGCGGTTGCGCTTGCTAAACGCGGCGCTCAGGTAGCGCTGTTTGAGAAAGGTGGCTCGGATGGCAACTTAGCGGCAGCTCGGATTGCGGCCGCTATGTTGGCTCCATTAGCCGAGTCCGCTATTACCGAAGATAACGTTGTGCGCATGGGTGTTCACAGTCTGCCACGCTGGAAGCAACTCATCGATGAGCTAGCGAAGCCGGTGTATTTTCAGCAGAATGGCACACTCATCTTATGGCATCGTCAAGATGCTAGTGATGCAGAGCGCTTTGCCTCCCATCTTGATAGAAATTGCAATCACAATCAGGCGCTTTCCAAACCGATTCATCTGGATAGTCAGTCTCTTGCAGAAATCGAGCCTGGTGTTGCTGAACGGTTCACCCAAGGCCTCTATCTACCCAATGAAGGCCAGCTCGATAATCGCCAACTGCTGGAGGCTTTGTTAGTTGAGCTGACTTTAATGAAGGTGCCTTGCCATTGGAATCAGGCCACTGATCCTGAGCTACTTCGTACAAAAGAGCATGGCTTTGATTGGGTCATCGATTGTCGTGGCCTTGGTGCCAAAGTTTCTTGGGGGGATGCTAGTAGATCCTCTAAAGATTTACGAGGAGTGCGTGGTGAAGTTATTCGCCTGCATGCGCCTGAAGTAAAGCTGCGTCGCCCTACTCGTCTAATCCATCCGCGCTATCCAATTTATATCGCCCCTAAAGAGGATGACGTCTACGTTGTTGGCGCAACTGAAATTGAATCTGAAGATCTCTCTCCAATGAGCGTGCGCTCTGCCCTGGAATTACTGAGCGCGGTTTATACCATCCATAGCGGCTTTGCTGAAGCACGTATTTTAGAAATGGCAACGCAATGTCGCCCTACGCTGAAAGATAATTTGCCTGAGATATCTGTTGATCGAAAATCAAATCAAGCTGGTCTGATGATGATCAATGGACTCTATCGACATGGTTTCATGATTTCACCAGCGATTCTGGATTGCGCATTAGAGGTGTTAGATTCAGGCTCTAGTAGAACAGCTATAGACTTAGGTCTTCAGGTGACAGTCTCTAACAACCAGGAGCTCAGCACATGCGCATAATGGTGAATCAAGTTGCCACAGAAGTTCCTGATAACAGCACGATTGATGATGTATTACTACTCATCGATGCAAAGCCGCCCTTTGCCGTTGCCATTAATTATGAATTTGTTCCTAAGACAAGGCATTCAGAGGAAGTATTGCATGAAGATGATGAGATGGAAGTTATTGCACCAGTCACTGGCGGTTAATTCAGTAACGAACACATAAAGAAATAAATACAGACTAAAGTAATTGATCAACATGACAGCCCCATTACCAAACTCTTTGAATACAGCTGATCCATTGCTGCTATATGGCGAGACTTTTGCTAGTCGCTTATTACTAGGAACCTCGCGTTATCCTTCTCCACAGGTTTTGGAAAACGCCGTAAAGCAATCTAACCCTGGAATGATTACAGTAAGCCTGCGTAGGCAAGGCACTTCTACTACTGAAGCGCATTCCGGTTTTTGGGATCTTTTGAAGAAAATGGCTGTACCAGTTTTACCGAATACTGCAGGATGTCATAGCCCTAAAGAGGTGATCGCTACTGCGCAGATGGCGCGCGAGGTTTTTGAAACTAGCTGGATTAAATTAGAGCTTATCGGCGATGACTACACCTTACAACCCGATACTCTACGTTTAGTATCTACAGCAGAAACTTTAATTAAAGATGGTTTCAAGGTTTTGCCTTATTGCACTGAAGATCTGATCTTGTGCCAACGCTTAGTTGATGTGGGATGCCAGGCGGTGATGCCGTGGGCTGCTCCAATTGGTACTGGTCAAGGCCCTTTAAATCCTTACGCATTAAAACTCTTACGTGACCGCTTGAAAGTCCCACTTCTGGTGGATGCTGGTTTAGGCCTACCTTCGCATGCATGCTGTGTGATGGAGTGGGGTTTTGATGGTGTTTTACTCAATACAGCTGTTGCACTAGCCGATGATCCAGTAGCGATGGCTAAAGCATTTGCGATGTCAGTCGATGCTGGTCGCACCGCCTACCTATCCGGTGCTATGAAAGCCCAACAGTCCGCTCAAGCTAGCACGCCTTTAGTTGGCACGCCTTTTTGGCATCAAAGTTAAAGAGTCAATGAGATGAGCTTAGTGCGCGACCTTGCGGATCAAATTGTTGCAGCTCATGTTAAGGATGATGTGTGCTTACCTATCCCAGCGTACAGTATGTCATTGCCCCCACCAAAGATTGATAATGAACATGCGGCAGATCACTATGAGCTAGCAGGCGCACTTGCATCGATTGAGATGGGCTTTATCGAATGTGATGCCAAAGTATTGGGCAAGGCTTGGTCACGCATGGTTCACCAAGATGGTGGATTTAATCCATTTAAATGGCCCTCCAGGCCTGAGTATTTTGATTTGCTCCCTTGGACACGCAACATGAACCCCAATGCTTTTGCGGAGTGTCCTCAGCGCTTGGGTTTATATGCCGTAATGCCTGATGCCGATTGGGTAAAGCGTGCAATTGAGTCCGAAGTGCCAACGGTCCAACTGCGCCTTAAATCAGATGATCGCAGACTGATCCGCAAGCAGATTGCGCAATCTGTTGAGGCAGTCAAGGGTAGCAAGACTTTGCTTTTTATTAATGATTATTGGCAAGAGGCGATTGAAGCCGATGCCTATGGTGTTCATCTGGGGCAAGAGGATCTAGAAGCAGCAGATTTAGATGCGATTCGTTCTGCAGGCTTACGCTTAGGTCTGAGTACACACGGCTATGCTGAGATGGTTTATGCAGATCGTTTCTGCCCGAGTTATATCGCCATGGGTGCTGTCTTTGCAACCAATCTGAAAAAGATGGCTACCGCTCCGCAAGGCTTAGGGCGTTTATATAAATACGCTCAATTGATGAGTCACTATCCTTTAGTAGCTATTGGCGGCATTGATGAAAGCAGTATTCATGCTGTAGCACAAAGCGGCGTTGGCTCGGTTGCGGTTGTCAGGGCAATCAATGGATCGAGTGATCCAAAGGCAGCAGTCAAGAGACTGCAAGAGTTGATGAAAACTTAATATTTACCCTCTTCTTCTGGCAATGCGGTCGGGTAAAAATCATGCATGTGCCATAACGGTCCTGGACCCTCACCAATACTTAATAAGCGTCCTTTCTCCAGCCCCGCCTCAACATAAGAAATTGCCTTAGCAACAGCATGAGCAAGATCGTGACCATCTGCTAAATAAGTCGCGATCGCAGATGACAGTGAGCAGCCAGTCCCATGGGTGTTAGGCGTGTTAACACGGTAATGCTTGAATTCTTTTGACTGAACCACCTCAAGACCATCTTCAATAGTTCGCCACATCAGAAAATCCGTCAGCTGAGTATGGCTAGCATCCAAATGTCCGCCCTTGATCAAGACTGCCTGAGGACCCATCTCAAGTAACTCCTCTGCCGCCATCTTGAAATCGTTCACTCCTTGGATCTCACGACCCAAGAGCAAGCCTGCCTCTTCTAAATTAGGAGTTATTAAGCTTGCCATTGGAAACAACTCTCTGATCATGGCTTGAGCGGTATCGTCTCCACCAAGACTGGCGCCTGAAGTAGCTCTCAGTACAGGATCCAGTACTATTCTTTTAGCTCCATGGCGCTTAAGGGCCGATGCCACTGTACGAACGATTTCTGGACTGGCTAACATGCCGATCTTGACAATGTCTACCCCAATATCTAGAAATACCGCGTCGATCTGAGCCTCAACCACATCAAGATCAATATCCTGAATACGACTCACACCCAAAGTGTTCTGGGCAGTAATAGCCGTGATGACCGTCATTCCATATCCACCCAGGGCAGTAATGACTTTGAGGTCAGCCTGTATGCCCGCGCCACCACCACTATCGGACCCAGCGATAGTCAATACTTTAGGGATCTGTATAGAACTTGGAGTAGATGATTTCATCTTGCTATAATATCGGCTTATTCCTCGATAGCTCAGCGGTAGAGCAGCAGACTGTTAATCTGTTGGTCCGTGGTTCGATCCCACGTCGAGGAGCCAAATTAAAAC
>CANGWT010000097.1 GCA_947457745.1 Burkholderiaceae bacterium
AACGCCGTTGTTTAAAAATGATAGTTCACGAATTCGCTTTACTAAAATCTCATAGTGAAACTCTACAACCCCGAAGACGGTTTCGTCTGCCAAGAAGTGAACTTCCGTGCCGGATCGGGTTGTATCCCCAATAACTGTGATTGGCGAGGTAGCAACCCCACCCTCCTCTTCGATATTGCGATTTTGGATAGCTCCTCGCGCAAATTCCATGTAGTGGGTTTTGCCATCACGGCGAATGGTGAGTTTTAACCATTTCGAAAGTGCATTTACACAACTAACACCAACGCCATGCAGCCCGCCAGACACTTTATAGCTGTTTTGGTCAAACTTGCCACCTGCATGTAGCTCGGTCATTACAATCTCAGCAGCGCTTCTCTTGGGCTCATGTTTATCGTCGTACTTAATGCCTGTTGGAACACCACGCCCATTATCAACAATTGAAATGGAGTTATCGGTTTGAATAACAACAGTAATTTCAGAGCAGTAGCCGGCTAATGCCTCGTCAATAGAGTTATCTAAAACCTCAAAAACCAAATGATGTAGGCCGGTACCATCTGAGGTATCGCCAATATACATACCTGGACGCTTACGAACTGCTTCGAGGCCTTCTAATATTTGAATTGATGATGCGCCGTAGTGCTCTACTACTTTTTTTTCTTCAGTCATTTTTTTCTAAATTAAATACGCATTGGCATCACAACATACTTGAAGTCTTCTGAGCCTGGGAGAGTAATCACCGCACTGCTATTGGCATCGCCCAAGCTGATTTGAATTTTTTCGTTCTTCAAATTTGATAAGACATCTAATAAGTAACTAACGTTGAAACCAATCTCGACGGTATCGCCACTGTATTCAGTTTCAATTTCTTCTTGCGCCTCTTCTTGCTCAGCATTAGTTGATTGCACCGTAATCCGGTTGGGTGATAAAGAAAAACGTACGCCCTTAAATTTGTCTGTAGTTAAAATTGCTGCTCGTTGAAGGGCAGATTGCAAAACGTCGCGGCCAACAATTAAAGAGTTTTTGTGCCCTTTAGGTATTACTCTTTGGAAGTCAGGAAACTTACCCTCAACCAGCTTTGAAATTAATTCGATATCGCCAAAAGTAAATTTCACTTGGTTTGAGGTGAGACTCATCTCCAGCACATCATCTGAGTCTTCAAGCAAATGCTGGCACTCAAGAATGGTTTTGCGAGGGATAATAATTTCCTGCCGCTGCCCTGAACCTAGTGGGGCATCCACTAACTCCACCTGCGAATAGGCCAGACGGTGACCGTCTGTGGCCACGGCGATCACCTGCTTACCCTCCACAACCAGCAGCATCCCATTAAGGTAGTACCGAATATCTTGTTGTGCCATCGCAAAGTGAACTTGGCCCACCAACTGCCGAAAGCTTTTTTGAGTCATTCTCCAGCTAGCAACAACCTCACCAATGCTTTGCATCACCGGGAATTCTGCTGCCGACAAGGTTTGTAGGGAAAAGCGGCTTTTTCCACTTTGCACAACCATTTTATTATCTTTAAGATTTAGCGCTACTGACCCCTCTGGTAAGGCGCGCAAAATATCAAGTAATTTTCTTGCGGCCACCGTTGTGGTGACGTCATCGACACCAACCCCAAAATTTGCATTAGTGGTAATTTGAATTTCTATATCAGTGGAGATAAATGACACCTTATCACCCTGCTTTTTAAATAAAAGGTTTGCCAAGATTGGTAAGGTGTGTCGACGCTCAACAATGCCACTTACAACCTGAAGGGGTTTTAACAAACTATCGCGAGAGGTATTTACGAGTTGCATTGCTTTTAAATCCTTGTATATATCTTATTAGTAGTAGTAATAAGGCTCACCGTTTCGGTGGATAACTCAAAAACTGTATGTAAAACAACCTATTAAAACCAAACAAACCTGTGGAAAACCTTTGTATAAACACTGAACAAACATTGGATAACTTTCCATCAATACCCTATTTTTGCACGAAGATTGAGCTTTCCACAGTTTATCAACACACAATCCACAAACTTATCCATTAAGCTATCCACAGACTTATCCACAAATAAAAAGTGCCTACGACTTCAAAGTCTGCTCAATAACATGGATTTCATGGTTTAGCTGGCCATCATGGGAGCGCTCATCCCCAATCTTTCGTACGGCATGCAAAACAGTGGTGTGGTCTCGACCGCCAAATAGCTCGCCAATCTCAGGAAGGCTTTTTTGTGTTAATTCTTTGGCCATAAACATTGCAATTTGCCTTGGGCGCGCAATATTCGCGGGCCGTTTTTTAGAGTACATATCGGCCACCTTGATGCTATAGAAGTCCGCCACCGCCTTTTGAATGTTCTCAACCGAAATTTGACGATTTTGTATAGAAAGCAGGTCTTTGAGGGCTATGCGAGCCACATCAATTGTGACTTCTCGCCCATGAAAGCGAACGAAAGCCAAAATCTTCCTTAGCGCACCCTCTAGCTCCCTTACGTTAGATCTAAGATGTTTGGCTACAAAAAAAGCCACATCCTCGCTCATGGGTATGCCCTCGCTTAAAGCCTTTTTCATTAGAATGGCAACCCGCATCTCAAGCTCTGGCGGCTCAATGGCAACCGTTAGTCCAGAATCAAACCGTGAAATGAGCCGGTCATCTATGCCAGCCATTTCCTTGGGGTAGGTGTCACTTGTAATAATGACTTGAGCCTTATTGCTTAAAAGGGCCTCAAAGGCATAAAAAAACTCCTCCTGCGTTCTAGATTTACCGCTAAAGAACTGAATATCATCAATTAACAGGAGGTCAAGCGAGTGGTAGTAGCGCTTAAAGCGATCAAAAGCTTTTTGTTGATATGCCCTAACGACATCAGAAACATATTGCTCGGCGTGGATATAGCGAATTCGGGCATTGGGTTTTTCTTTTAGAAGATGGTTGCCAATGGCGTGAATTAAGTGGGTCTTGCCCAAACCCACCCCGCCATATAAAAACATGGGGTTGTAAGAGGTGCCCGGGTTGTGGGCAACCTGGATAGACGCGGCTCGCGCGAGTTGGTTTGCTTTACCGGTTACAAAAGTTTCAAAAGTAAGGTTTGGGTTTAATTTGGAGTGGTCCTCAATCTCAAAAGCCTGCTCTTCTGTAGAGGTGCTGTCGGGAGAAATAGATATCGCCTGAGGCTCAAACTTTTCTCGGGGAACTGAAGCCCCCTGGGTTTGGGTGGCTGCGCCATCAACATTGAGGATAAAACTTAATACAACTGGGTGACCAAAATACCGGTCTGCCATCTCTTGAAAGCGGTCGGAAAAAGTTTTCTTAATCCAATCAAGCTTAAATCTATTGGGGGCTCCAACAATAAGTGATTGCTCACTTATATCATAAGATACCAAGCTTAAGGGCTGTATCCAAGTTTTAAATTGCTGGGGCGAGAGTTCGCTAGCCAAAACACCAATGGCATCGTCCCAAAACCTTAGTGGGTTTGGCGAATTCAGTGCGGGGGGGGTCTGTAAGTTGCTCATGTTTTTTGGTGGGTCCATTGTAGCTAGACCATAAAGTTATCCACAAGCTAGAAAGTCGTGGAAAACCTGTGGATAATTTGTGAATAAAGTTAAAAATCCTATTTAAATTAAGGGTTTAATCGGAATTCACACGCAAAATAGAGAAAAATACCTATATATTCTTCGGTAGCAGTTGACCTTTTGCCATCCAACAAGGAAAATACTGGGTTTTGCAGGATGAATCATGAAAAGAACATATCAACCCTCAGTAACACGCCGCAAGCGCACACACGGATTTCGTATTCGTATGAAAACGAAGAGTGGGCGCGCAGTTTTAAACGCACGCCGCGCTAAGGGCCGCAAACGTCTGGCTGTTTAATTTAGCAGTTGAATAGCGCGAAGATTTCTGAATTACTAAAAACGCGCCCCCAAACAACTTTGTATTGGGGGCTGTATTCGGCATTTTCAGAGCAGGGCGCAAAACCGGATTTGGGTATTGCGGTAGCTAAAAAACTAGCTAAGCGTGCGGTAGATCGCAACCAATTAAAGCGCATGATCCGTGAGGTAGTCCGAGTTGCTCAGACTAGAAATCTCAATAGCGATATTGTGGTTAAGCTGAAAAAACCAGTTGGGCGTGAAACTCGTGGGAGACTCAGAAGAAAAGAAAAGGAAGTTCTGCGAACTCAAATTGAGGGGCTTCTTTAGCGTGCGCTTTTTAAATAAGATGGCCGTAAAGGCCTTGAGGGTTTATCAGATAGCACTTAGCCCCTTTGTCGGCATGCATTGTAAATTTGAACCATCCTGCTCTCAATATGCCTGCGACTGCTTTACTAATTACGGATTTTTAAAAAGCCTCGGGTTGATGGTGTGGCGCATTTTGCGATGCAACCCATGGTCACGGGGCGGTCATGACCCCGCAGTAAAACTTGAATCTCATCATTATTAAGTGAATGCAAATGGACTTTAAAAAAACAATTCTTTGGGTGATTTTCTCCATGTCGGGCCTCATGCTGTACAACAACTGGCAGGTCCACGAGGGAAGCCCATCGATATTTGGCGGAAATCCCGTAAACAGTGTTGTGGTCCCCGATAAGGCGCCGGTAAGTAAAGTTGACATCCCGTCCCCCGTTCAGGGCGCTAGTATTACCGCGCCAACTGAGGCCCCTAAAGCAAATCTAGGCGCAATAGAGTCAGCAGAGAAATTTGTTTTAAAAAATGATGTGCTGTCCATTCAAATTAGCGCTAATGGTGGCAATGTTATTGATGCGAAGCTGCTTAAAGAGCTCACCCCTGAAAAAACCCCAGTAGAGCTTTTCCAATACACGCCTAACCACAAATACTTTGCACGCTCAGGTTTGATTGCGTTGGGCAATACAGATCTCCCGAATCACACCAGCACCTTTAAGTTGCTTGATTCTGGTAAGGACGCATCTGGCAAGCCATTTATCGTTTTGGTGAGCGAGCGCGGCGGCGTAAAGTTAGAGAAGACATTTGTTTTGAGCCAGGGTAGCTACATTGTTGATGTTGGCCATCGGGTTGTTCAGAGCGCTGTGAATTCAGCGCCACTCGTTTTGTACACAGAGATTGTTCGCGATGCTTCTCAGGAGCAAAAAATTGGACCTTTTGACGGAGCATTCTCCGCGAGCACCTTTACTGGGCCAGCAGCATACACAGAAAAAGAAAAGTTCAATAAGCTTGAATTCACTGCGATTGATAAGAACAAAATTACTATTCCTACGCAGGTGCCAGCTGGTGATCCAGCGTGGGTTGCAATGGTGCAACATTACTTTGCAAGCGCTTGGATTCCTAGCGATAAAACTGCGCGTGATATCTATGCGGGGAAGATTGACAATAATCTTTATCGCATTGGCATACAAACACCACTGGGTGTAGTTGCCCCTGGAGTGGCTGTTGTTGAAAAGGCAAGGCTATTTGTAGGCCCGCAAGAAGAGAGCGTTTTGGAGACAATTGCCCCAGGATTTGCTCTGTTGAAAGACTATGGCTACCTCACCATCCTTGCGAAACCTATTTTTTGGTTGCTAGAAAATATCCACACCTATGTGAATAACTGGGGTTGGGCAATTATTCTCCTGACGATTTTGATTAAATTGGTGTTCTTTCCACTCTCGGCCGCAAGCTACAAATCTATGGCGCGCATGAAAGAGGTGCAGCCACGCTTGCTTGTGATGAGAGAGCAATATAAAGGTGAGCCACAAAAACTGAATCAAGCGATGATGGAGATGTACCGTAAAGAAAAAATTAATCCATTAGGCGGGTGTTTGCCCGTAGTGATTCAGATCCCCGTATTTATTTCTCTGTACTGGGTTTTACTATCTTCGGTAGAAATGCGTAATGCCCCTTGGGTTGCCTGGATTCAAGACCTGTCAGTACCGGACCCGTACTATATTTTGCCAATCATCATGGCCGCTTCAATGTTCGTGCAAACCAAGCTCAATCCAACGCCGCCTGATCCAATTCAGGCTAAAGTAATGCTGTACATGCCACTCATTTTCTCAGTCATGTTTTTCTTTTTCCCCGCAGGCTTGGTTTTGTACTGGGTTGTGAATAATTTGTTATCTATCGCACAGCAGTGGCAAATCAATCAAATGTTTGAAAAAAAACCGGCTAAATAAGGCCTTGGCTTTTTAAACATAAATAAGGGGGCGCCCGCAATGATGACAAGAAAGCTGCCCATCATTGCGGTTGCTACAGCCCCAGGCAAAGCGGGTGTTGGAGTCATTCGCATTAGTGGCAGCAATCTTTCACAGATTGTAAAAGCCTTGTTTCAGAAAGCACTAAGACCGCGACAAGCAAACCTATTAACCTTGTATGATGGCGATGGCGCGCCAATCGACCAGCTCCTTACAATTTATTTTGCCGCCCCCGCCTCTTTTACGGGTGAAGACGTTTTAGAGTTGCAGTGCCATGGCGGTCCACAACTCCTAGAGTTAGTCATGAAACGCTGCCTAGAGCTGGGAAAAGGCCAGGGCTTAGTAATTGCAGAGCCCGGCGAATTTTCATTGCGCGCCTATCTCAATAACAAAATTGATCTTGCTCAAGCAGAAGCTATCGCAGATTTAAT
>CANGWT010000098.1 GCA_947457745.1 Burkholderiaceae bacterium
AAGGATTGGCCTACAAAATCAGTTCAATTGGTTGTTCCATTTGCAGCTGGTGGCCCAACTGACACTATTGCACGCTTAATTGCAGTGCCAATGGGTCAGGCCTTAGGTCAAACAGTAGTAGTTGAGAATGTGCCCGGTGCTGGCGGCACAATTGCCTCCACTAAAGTAGCTCGCGCAGCCCCAGACGGCTACACGATCTATATTCATCACATGGGTATGGCTACAGCAAATGCGCTGTATGACAAACTCCCATATGACCCAATGACTAGCTTTGAATACATCGGCCAGGTTGCTGACGTGCCAATGGTATTGCTCGGTAAAAAAGATTTACCAGCAAATAACTTTAAAGAACTTGAGGCTTACATTAAAGCTAATGGCTCAAAAGTAACTATGGCCAATGCCGGTCCAGGCGCTGTTTCACAGCTATGCGGCCTGTTATTTCAAAGTCGCATGGGTGTTCGGTTGACCAACATTCCTTACAAAGGAACTGGCCCTGCTTTGACCGATCTCTTGGGTGGTCAAGTTGACCTCTTGTGCGATCAGACAACTCAAACTATTCCTTACATCAAGGATGGCCGTGTGAAAGCATTTGGTACAACTACGATGAAGCGTTTGCCTGCAATTCCTAACGTTCCAACTTTGAATGAACAAGGTCTCAAAGGCTTTGAAGTCAAAGTGTGGCACGGTGTGTATGCTCCAAAAGGCACTCCACAGCCAATCCTCGACAAGATCAATGCATCTCTCAAGAAAGCATTGAATACTCCTGATGTGAAGAAGCGTTTGGAAGATGCCAATATTGATATCGTGCCTGCAGAGAAGATTTCTGCAAAAGGTCTCAAGGATCACCTTGATAGAGAAATCAATGTCTGGGGTCCAGTCATTCGTAAAGCGAATATTCCAGACTAATTCCGGAATAGCAGTCAATAAAAAGCCAGCGAATCTCTGCTGGCTTTTTTCTTACCTAAAATGTATTGATGTATTGATGTACTGATTGACTAACTCACCACTCAACCCGCCCTAAACAGATAAGCTGACTGAGCTCTTTCGCGACGTTTCTGATAAATCGCATTCGGGATTGCTAGCAGAGCCCAAATAGCTAAGAAGGGATCTAAGAGATAGTCCCAGAGGTTAGCGGATTCATGCCAATGGGCTGCCCATGCAATGATCGCAAAGGACAGAATCCAAACACCCTTAGTCCAGCCAGCAAGGCCGCAAACTATAGCAAAGAAGATGGTGGCGATTAAAAGACCAATAGAGCCGTAACCCCAAGCATAGGGATCGAGCATTCCAAGACCCAGCGCTAAGGGATAAAACGCGATCGCAATCAATGCCACTGGCACTCTAAATCCAAGCGGTGTTTTTTTAGCTGAAGGTAAAACGCAACTCCATAGTAAAAGCATAGTCACAATACTCAGCTCACCAGTGACACCTCGAACATAGGCAGACAAAGGCAACTCAAGCGACATCCCTAGTGGCCAGAAAAATAGATTTACTAGCAACAGGACTGCAAGTACACGAATCACAAATGGAATCTCTTTTGAAGATAGTTTTTGCGAAAGAATAATGAGCACTACCGCACAGGTAAGCGACATCTCTAAAAGAGCGATAAGCTGCAAATAAGGAGTCATCATTGTGTTACCTTCTCTTTAAGACTGCTGACGGCATGCTTAAACCAGGCAGCCGGAAAGTAAACATGCTTAATCTTTGTTCTATTCCAGGTATAGGCAAGGTGAGCGTCTTCACCATTAGTAGAAATTAAATACGGATACGAAAATTCTCGATGCTGATGATTGAGCAAAGATTCATCATCCTCGAGCACCTGCACTACCTGCCATTGAGGGGAGCTTGGCTCGCGCATTACCATCACTAATCGATAACGCCCTGCCTCGATGTTATTCAACACCATCAATCTTGCGCCATTAGCTAAAGTGAGTGCAGCAAGCGCTGAATTGGGATTTGGAATCTCAAGGTCTTTTGTTACCAC
The DNA here is from genome assembly GCA_947457745.1 of Burkholderiaceae bacterium. Taxonomy (GTDB): domain Bacteria; phylum Pseudomonadota; class Gammaproteobacteria; order Burkholderiales; family Burkholderiaceae; genus Polynucleobacter. Next base: position 1,985 of record CANGWT010000098.1, read on the forward strand.
CCAAGATTGCCCAGCATCTTTGGTTTCACTTACGGGGATTTGCTTTAGCTGAGAGCTAGGTCGAGTTTGACGAAAGAAAGCTTCCGCTTCTTTTGGGCCATCAGCAAAAACTACTGGCTGAATTGCACTCCTACCCGAACTCATGCGTCGCTTATCGATCACCTGACTCGCATCGATTCTCAAAAACTCGCCAAAGCGACCAATCCACTCGTGATAAGCCGGTAAACCCAACCGCCCATCTACAAATGACATAGCTGGTGACTTTACCAAGGTGCTTAAATTAATCAGCGGGGAACTAATTAGGCGCGCAGGCCGTCCCCAAGTTAAACCTTCATCATCTGAAATCATTGAAGAGATTGAACTGCCAGCCCAACCTCCAATAGAAACCGTTACGAAAAATAATTGCATGCGGCCATCGGCCATTCTAGCCGGAACAGGATTGCCTAATTTAGCAATATAGCGAGACAAGCCTTTTTCGGCACTAACGCGATCCACCACCACAGTTGGAGCGCTCCACCGAGATGCCTGCGGATCAAAAACAGAGGTATTAATAACTACGTCTGGAGCACCTTCTCGACTTCCTGCAAACCAGAAGGCTCTCACCGCACCATCCTTAAGCATAATTAAAGAGGCGGCATGCACTGAAAGGGCTCCAGTGTCAGGCAACCAATCTGTCCGCAAGCTGGGCTGAATGGGCTTTAATGATTTTACTGGCGCAGTATGTCTCAGCGTCTTGGCTAGCTTAGTATCCTCAGTAAACTTCGATGCATTCTCAAGTTGATTTACTTGATTAACTGGGTAATCGCTTGCAAATGGCGCCCATGCTGGGCGACTGTCAATATGGAGATAACCCAGCACAGAAGCAAGTAATAAAAAACAAAAGGCAAACACGCGACTCATCGACAAGCATCCTTACTCACTAATGGAAACGCAATGGTTGCAGGAGTAGCAATTAAATATTCATTCACAAATAGGTGTTCTCCAATATGACCCTTGAGTATCGCCTGAATTTCAGCATCAGAATGGCGTGCTCGCATCTCCATCCGCTTACCCACTATCTTGCAAGAATCACACAGCGCGGGCTCTACACCAATCGCTGACTGCACTGCTACCAATGGATAATTTTTAGTCAGTAAATCAATTTGACTGGCATCTTTTGCAAAATAGCCATGCAATATTGCCCCAGGTAATAAGAGTCGATACTCTTCATCTTTGGCGCGATAGTCGCAAGGTATCCAAACATCTTTTCCAGCAAGGCCTTGAATAGTCGCTTGCGAGTACCGGCCTAAAGCACCCTCGAGAGGTGATAAGCCACTTGTAATTGCACAATAACAAAGAAAGCAAGCTGATAGAGCGATTAGCTTACTACGCTCTCGATTAAATAAACCAAGCAACACTAGGGCTATTGCGGCCCCCATAAAAACCCAATGCCAAGGGGAATAAGTCCAAATGCCAGGCTGGCCTAATAAGTTTGACAGTTGTAAATTACCACCTACCCAAGCAAGCGCAGCAAGTAATAGCAATTGCAGTAGCAACGCAATCCGAAATCCCCATAATGGCAATCGATCCCAATGCAGTGCGATCACAGCAGCAAATGCTGGCATCACTGGAAGTAGATATCGTCCAGAACGCTGACTTGGAAAACTAAACACAATAAAGAAGGCCAAGACCAACAGCAGCAAAAGACACTCTTCCAGAGACATAAAACGCCGCTCTCGCCAACATTGAATCAATGCAGAAATTAACACAAAGGTAAATAGCCCAGCATTGGCCAAAGTCGTTACAGCCAGTATCCAGACACTATCGCCACCGCTTACTAAATCCAATAAATAGTTGGAGCTACGCGCTTCAAACTTGCCGGCATTCTCACCCAAAACAAATTCTTTCCAAACCGCTTCAGGGAAAGGATCTAGTACAAACCAAAGTGCAAACACGCTCAATGCTAGAGCGGCAATCAATAGGACTTTGTATAGATCTTGCAATAAGACCTTGGGGATACTCCATTCACGCCACCGCCAGTAGAACAAGCCCAAAGCAAATGTAGCGGGAACAATATAGGCAAAAGACTTTGACAGTAAGGCCATACCAAAAGTGGCGCCAGCCAACACAGGGAAAAAAAGCTTCGATTCAAAAGCAGCTCTACCCCAATACAACAGTGCAAAAAAAGGTAAGCTTAGCCAAAATACTTCAGGGGGATCCGTTAGGAAAGGACGGCCATAGCGGTAAGTTGCAAAAAAGGAGAGCCAAACCAAAGCTGCTAATAAGCCTGTCTGCCGTCTACCGCTAAAGCGAGATACAGCTAAAAACAAGAAAAGCGCGGTTAAGCCTGTATATAAAACACTGGGCCAACGTAGTGCGAAGAGTGACCAGTCGCTTCCCCAGCCGGTACTTACGATCCCCTCCCAAAACACCAAGGGAGGTTTAGTATTTTTAATACCGTCCATCTCCGATTGCAGGGGTAACCAAGCGCCAGCATCCGCGGTTATGCGTACGATATGGATATAGGGGTATTCATCCCCATTCTTCGGGGCAAAGCGACTATCCAAGCCGAATAAGTAAGTAAATACACCTAGAAGTAGGATGAGAATGGCATTTCGGTAGGTAAATGAGCCTCGCATATTGCTAGTTTATAGGTCTTGGGGTGGAATTCTAAAAACTGACAAGGTTAATACCCTCATTTCTGGTTCTGAGCTTATTGAAAATCAATCTAAGTAAAACCACTAATCCCATCCCCATCTGATTAAGATAGAGTCCATTAGCAGCATCCCAAAAACAGTTGTATGTAAGACGGAGATAATCCCTATGCAAGTGAAGTATTTAAAACCCATTTTGGTGACTAGCGCCCTCGTTGGCCTGAGCCAGTGGAGCGGACTCAGCCTCGCCCAATCTGCTGACCAACTATATAAACGTGGACTTGCTGCTACCTGCGCCAATTGCCACGGCACAGACGGCAAAGGCGTTGTGGATGCCGGCATGCCACTAATTAATAATCTCACTAGCGAACAAATGCTCGCCAAACTAAAAGCCTATAAGTCTGGAGCATTAGAGGGCACCATCATGCCTCAACTAGCTAAAGGCTATTCCGACGAACAACTCATCACTATTGCCAATCAACTTGGCAAGAAACAATAAGGAGGCGCTATGGATCGTCGACATTTTATAGGTCAGAGTGCTGCAGCAGTTGGTCTACTTGCAGGCCTCTCAAGCCAAACTAAAGCAGCTAATTTACAAAAAACAGAAATCTTGGTCATTGGTGGCGGATATGGTGGCGCTACCGCCGCCAAATACTTGCGACTCTTCTCCAACAATACTGCCAAAGTGACTTTGATTGAGCCCAATACATCCTTTGTCTCCTGTCCAATGTCTAATTTGGTTATCGGTGGCTCACGTACGATCGCTGAAATTACCTCACCATATGACACCCTCAGCAAGCGTCATGGCATCAAGATTATTCAAGATAGCGTCAGTAGCATTGATCCAGATAAGAAGACAGTGACACTTGCTTCCGGAAAAACTTTGCGCTACGACAAAGCGATTGTGTCTCCCGGTGTCTCAATGAACTTCAAAAGCGTTGAAGGCCTTGCACAAGCTAATAAAGATGGCGTAACACTACAAGCCTGGAAAGCCGGTCCAGAGACTGTTGCTTTGCATAAGCAAATCGCTGCCATGCGTGAAGGTGGTACTTTTGCAATCAGTATTCCAGAAGCTCCTTATCGTTGCCCTCCTGGACCTTATGAGCGTGCATGCCAAGTAGCAAACTATCTTCAGCAACACAACCCTAAGGGTAAGGTATTGATTTTGGATGCTAACCAAGATGTGGTTTCCAAAGGCGCCCTGTTCAAGAAAGTTTGGGCTGAGCAATATGCCGGAATGATTGAGTACCGCCCGAAGAGCAATGTAGTTGGCGTTGATGCGAAAACCAAAACGCTCAAACTCGAAGTTGAAGATGATGTGAAGGCTGATGTATTGAATATCTTGCCGCAAATGGCTGCTGGCGAAATCGCCATTAAAACTGGATTAGCTAACTCCAATGGCCGCTGGGCGAATGTCAACTACCTCAACTTTGAATCGACAGCACGCAAAGATATTCATGTACTAGGTGACGCAATTCAAGTTGCACCATTAATGCCCAAATCTGGTCACATGGCCAATCAACATGCCAAAGTCGCAGCAGCAGCAATCGTTGCAGAATTGAATGGCTGGGAAATCAATCCAGCGCCAGTTCTAACAAACACCTGCTACAGCTTTGTGAATAACCGAGAGGTGGTGCACGTTGCTAGTGTCCATCAATACAACGCTGCCGAAAAAACATTCAAGACCGTTCCTGGTTCTGGAGGTTTATCGCCTGCACCTTCTATTCTTGAAGGTATTTATGCTTGGGGCTGGGCGCATAACATCTGGGCGGATAGCTTGGGTTAAACAGTATTTACGCTCATTAAAAAAGAGGCCTCGGCCTCTTTTTTAATGTCTACAGCGATTTACCCATCTCAATGATTCGTTTGCGTCTTCGCTTGCTGATGAATAA
>CANGWT010000099.1 GCA_947457745.1 Burkholderiaceae bacterium
ATCTTGCTGGTAATTACCCATCAGTTGTATCCCTAAGGGCAAGCCATTGGCTGACTTACCCACTGGAATATGGATCGCCGGAATACCTAACAAACTGCCTAGGGCGCAAAATGATGGGTCACCCGTCCAGCTCAAACCCTTGGGCGCTTCGCCGGTAGCTGGAGCTAACAGGAGCGCATCGAGATCTTGAAAAATCTCACCGACACAATCACGCAAGGTAGTTTGTACTGCTAAAGCTGCTTCATATTGCGCTTTGGAAACTGCGGCACCTGCAGTTGCGGTCTCTAAAATATTTTCACAAAGCAGTTCTTTGGCACTCTTTAAGTGCTCACGGTGAATTTGCGCAACGTCATAGCCCATGATCGTTGGCATTTGATTAATGCCGTCCCAGTATTTAGCAGGGATCTCAATCGTTTTTACGCTAACACCAGCTTGCTCTAACTTGGCAATTGCCAATTGCAGTGTTTGCGCTTGCTCAGCACTCATTAAATGATCAAACGGGGTTTTGAGTAATGCGATTTTAGGTGCTTGCGCCAAAGTCAAATCCGGTATGCCAACATGATTTGTTGTGATGCTGTTGTCTTTGAGCAATTGAAATGCAAAAGCCGCATCTTCTACTGAGCGAGTAAAAAATCCAATGTGGTCTAAAGAGAAAGAGAACGGGTGAACACCTTCTTTGATGATCGTTCCAAAGCTAGGCTTAAAACCCACTACACCACAAAATGCTGCCGGACGCACAATCGAGCCTACGGTCTGAGTTCCTATGGCTAGCGGAACAATACCTGCTGCTACAGAAGCAGCAGATCCACTAGAAGAGCCTCCTGGTGTATGTGCGGCATTCCAAGGGTTCACGGTTGGCCCGGGAGTTCTCCAAGCAAATTGGGTAGTCACGGTCTTACCAAAAATCAGGCCACCTAAGGCGCGAATCTTTTGCACTATCGGCGCATCTTGCTCAGGGCGATGATTGGCGTAAATGGGCGAACCATTGGTGGTGATTAAATCGCAGGTATTGATAATATCTTTGATGCCAATCGGAATACCTGACAGCGGTCCTGGCGTAATAGAATTTTGTAAACGCTCTAGGGTGTTTCTGGAAACAAAGGCTTTTAAATGCGGCTCTAATTGATTTGCCAGTTCATCGCACTGAGCTAACAAAACATGAGGATCGAGCTGATGCTCACCAATTTGTTGAGATGCCTCAAGCAATCCTAGATATTTTTTATTCATATTCATTTTCACGAGGATTGCCACTCAACGATGAGGCCTTCAAATATGGTGGTGGCATCAATAATTTTGTCAACATAGCAAAATTCATTCGTTTGGTGAGCCATTTCCGGTTGACCAGGACCTAAAATGACTGTGGGCGGATTGCCAATCGCCGGCTTTAATGCAGAAGCATCTGTGAAATACGAAACCGTTTTTTCAATGGGGCGTACGCCATTCACCTTTTCACAATGATTAAAAACACTTGCCATCCAGGGATTACTTGCGGGCGTAAAAACGCCCTCAATATCAATAATGGTATCCAAACGCACTACTGGGCCTAGTGCCTTACAGAGGCAACCATAAATATGCGAATGGCTTTGCCCTGCTACGGTACGGATATCTAAAGTCATTTCAGCAGCATCAGGGATAGAGTTGATATTGATCCCCGATTTTGCAGTGCCTACATTTAAAGTGGCTTGCCCCATCAGCGGATGCGCAGGGGTATCAAACTCAAATTGCTCCAGTGTGAGCGCTGCCTTGGCTAATTTATAAAAAGCATTATCACCACGCTCTGGCATTGATCCATGCGCCGTAATACCTTCGGTGGAAGCTTTGAGCCAATATGCCCCTTTATGTCCTAGCAGTGGCTCATTAGCAGTTGGTTCGGCAACCACAAAACATCCTGCAGGCCCCAAAAACTCGAGAATTTCTTGACTCGCTGCCAGATGAAAAGCCCCTTCGCATCCCGTTTCCTCGCCTGCTGTAATAATCATGCTGACGCCACTTCCTGCTTTAGCAAGCTGCGCAGTCTTGATTGCTGCGACCACAAATGCAGCAACCCCACTCTTCATATCACTAGAGCCACGACCAAATAATTTACGATCCTCAATGACGCCGGCAAATGGCTCATGCTGCCAAGAGCGAGCGCCTAGTGGAACTACGTCCACATGCCCTGTAAAGCAAATGCTAGGGCTTTGAGCACTACAGGTCCCGATCTTGGCAACTAAACTCATACGCCGAGGAGCGAACTCCACCTTGCGACATTCAAAGCCAGCCGACTCTAAGATGCTTGATAGGTAATTGCATACCTGATCTTCATTTCCCGGGGGATTAACCGTGTTAAATCGAATGAGTTCTTGGGTTAAAGCGATTGGATCAGGAATAGTCATGGTCTTTTTACTCAAACAAAGGTTATTTAATGTGTATGGTGCGTGCTTGCAGTCAAGCTTACTTCATCAGATATATCGAGCATAGAGCGCTTATCCAAAGTAAGCTGCTTGCACTTCTGCATTTTGGGCAAGCTCAGTAGCACTTCCTTGGGCAACAACCTGACCTTTAGCAATCACATAACCTCGATGAGCAATCGCAAGAGTTTGACGGACATTTTGCTCAACAAGCAAGATGGTGGTTCCCATTTGATTAATCTCTTTGATAATTTTGAAATTCTCTTTAACAAATAAAGGAGAAAGGCCCAAAGAGGGTTCATCAAATATGAGTAGCTCAGGAGAGCTCATTAAGCTGCGTCCAATGGCCAGCATCGCCTGCTCACCACCTGACATCGTTCCGGCCAATTGATTTGAGCGCTCCGCGAGGCGGGGAAATAAAGTCTTGACCCGTTCGCGACGCTCCTGGGTCACCTTTTGATCACTCACTAAATATGCGCCTGCTGACAGATTTTCATCAACGGTCATTCTTGGAAAGACCCGACGTCCTTCAGGTACGCATGCAATACCCTGTTCAATTATGCGGTGGGTTGGCAGAGGGCTAATATCAACATCGTTAAAAATAATCTTGCCCCGGTTTGCTGGTGTTAAGCCCAAAATCGAACGAATCAAAGTTGACTTACCTGCGCCATTGGCACCCAAAATACAAGTGATCTGTCCGCGCTCAACTTGAATTGAAACATCTTCTAAGACGTCAATGCGATCGTAGGCTGTATAAATATGGTCGATTTCTAATAAGGCCATGATTATTCCTGCCCTAGGTAGGCAACCTGAACTTCATGATTGCTGACAATTTCTTCATAAGTACCCTCGGCAATTTTTTTGCCATAGTTGAGCACAATGCAGCGCTCAGTCATGCGCTGAATCAAACTCATTTCGTGCTCAATCAAAATAATCGTAAAGGGTTTGATTTTGCTTCGCACTTGCAAAATATCATTCATCACCTCTGCAGTTTCATCGTGAGTCATGCCGGCAGAAGGCTCATCCAATAACAAGAGATCAGGCTCACTAATTAAGGCTCGGCAAATTTCAATACGACGCCGATCAATCATTGGCAAACTTGCCACAGGCTCAAATATCTTGGCAGCTAATTTAGGATTAAACGTCAATAGCAAAGTACTTACTTGCTCTACAACCCGGTCATACTCTTTTTCAAATCGACCACGAGTAAACAAGTTAAATATCAAGCCTGTATTGATTCGTCGGTTATCACCAATAGCAATGTTGTCAAATACTGTTAAGGGTAATGACAAGCGGGAACGCTGAAAGGTTCTCGTAATAGCATGCAAGTAGACTTCTTGAGCAGTAGCATCGGTGATATTCTGCCCCCTAAAACTGACATTTCCAGAACTCGCACGATACAAACCTGTAATCACATTAAAAAAGGTAGTCTTACCAGAGCCGTTCGGACCTAAAAGACCTAAAACTTCACCTTCATTAACATGCATCGTCAAATCATCTAATGCAGTCACCCCACCAAATCGCATAGTCAGGTTACTTGCTTCTAAAATTTTGGACTGGGAAGATATCATCCTATCGCTCATTCTTGCTCCCCTGTCTTCTTACCTGGGAAGTAATTACGAATTCGTCTAGGAAGCAAGCCATCTGGGCGAAAGAGTAAAATTAAAATCACGACAATGGCATATAGCAAGAAACGATATTCCTGAATAAACTGTAATTTTTCTGGAAGAATAACCACAATAGCTGCAGCTGGAATAATGCCCCAGGGGTTTCCAATGCCGCCCAAAATCACAATTGAGACCAAGATCAAAGAATCGGCAAAGGTAAAATTATTTGGTGCTACATATGCCGTCATCATTCCATATAAAGCACCCGCAAGACCTGCAACAAAATTACCCAAAGTAAAGGCAACAATCTTCCAATGGGCAATATTGACCCCAAAGGTTGAAGCTGCAATTTCATCCGTGCGTACCATATCCATACTCAAGCCAATCCATGAGCGCTCTAAGTTGCGAGTAATGCAAAATGTCGCAACGAGCAAAATCAATGCAATGAGTAAATAGGGAACATAAAAAGAAATATCAATTCCACCAATTTGTAAGCCTTCAGAAAGGTTCCAACCAAAAATGGTGAGGGGTGGAATTTTGAGGCCTTGTGGACCTCCTAAAGTATCGTTTACCTCTAGAAAATTACGGAACAAAATACCAAATGCAATCGTCACCAAAGCAGCGTAGTGGCCGCGGGTTCTCAATACAGGGTAAATCAAAATAGAGCCAATCAGGGCCGAAACAAGCGCTGCAATCAGCAGAACCAATAAATGAGGTACCGCTGTATGCGTTGCAAGAACTGCGGCTGTATAGCTTCCAATTCCGAAAAAAGCAGCGCCAGCAAAATTGACTATCCCTACATAGCCAAATTGAATATTGAGCCCCAAGCAAACGATAGAATAAATTAATACTGTTGCCAGCATTAATAGCGCAAAGTGTGAATTATGAAACACGACTATCGTGATGAGGGTGCCAACTACAGCAGCAATAGCGGGGAACTGAGGATGCTCCTTGACTGCTAGTGCTAAGCGCTCCATAAAGCCTAATTTCTTACCAAATAAGCTAGCAATAAAAGCAATCCCAACCAAGGCACCTACTTCGACCTGACTCTCAGCACCCAGCAAAAGAATGCAATAGATTAGGAAAACAATAAATGTAGAGATTAATAGCTTCATCTTTATACACGCTCGCTTGATTTTTCAGAAATCAAGCCGGTTGGCTTTAATCCCATAATGATGATGATCACGGTAAAGGCAAATACATCTTTATAAGCACTTGGAACGCTTGGCAAAATTGCCGGTAGTAGCACTGCTCCTACTGTCTGTAGTGCGGAAAATAAAAAACCGCCTACGATAGCGCCATAAAAATTACCAAGTCCGCCAACTACTGCAGCTGAAAAACCAATGACACCAAGTAGCAGGCCCATACTGAAATTCACTTCGTTGTAATAAAGACCGTTCATTAGACCGGCTAATGCGGCCAAGGCAGAACCGAGCATAAAGGTAATAAGCACAATCTGATGAAAATTAATTCCCATGATTCGGGCTGTTTCGCTATCTTGCGCAACCGCCCGAATGGCCAGTCCAATTTTGCTTTTGGTGATGAGTCTTTGAACAGCGGCAATCGTAATAATTCCCGTGATTAATAAGATCAAACTATCTGAACGCAAAACAAATTCACCAAGCGCAATACCATCTGTTGGCAATAGCCTAGGAAAAGGTTTGGGATTCGATCCATTTGGATAAAACAATCGCACCAATTCACGCAAAGCAAGACCTAGCATTAAGGTCACTAGTAAGGTGTTAATCGGTGGGGCCTTTTGTAAAGGCAAAATGAGGTAGCGAGCAATGGCGGCACCCAAAAATGCCGCCACAGAAAGACTCACTAGAACAAGCACTAGCAATTGCAACCAGGGAGACTCAAAAGTTCCCGCAATGCCAATATAAGTAGTGAGGCCAGCAAAGGCCCCCACCATCAAAATATCGCCATGCGAAAACTTAATGACGTCAAGGACTCCAAAATACAAGGTAAAACCAACAGCCACAATGGCGTAGATCACACCCAACATCAAACCATTGAGTAGGTACTGCAAAAATATATCAAATGACATGCCGGCTTACCCTCTTCGACCACAAATACACAATAAACAATCGAAAGAGATTATTGCCCTAACTTACGTTGACCTTTGGCGTAAAGACTATCTTCCCAAACTACCCACTTACCATCTTGGGCAACGTATTTGGAAATGAGTGGCACTATGTTTTGACGATTGTCATCAAAACTAACTTTACCAATGATGGTCTCTACGTTCTGAGTTTTATTTAAAACGGCCATCACCTTTTTGCGATCAGGTCCCGCTTTTTCAATTGCATCAATGATGAGATTTGCAGCTGCATAGGCAAAAGGACCATAAGCTTCTGGCGCATCAGGATATTTTTGCTGGCTGTACTTAGCAATAAATCCAAGGCCTCCAGGTAATTTTTCCCAAGGTGCGCCTTCAATAAATGAGAGCGAACCTTCAGAGAGCTTACCTAAGCCTTCGATGTAGGCATCAGACTTA
>CANGWT010000100.1 GCA_947457745.1 Burkholderiaceae bacterium
AAGGCATGCCTGAAGCCCTGAAGCAATTTAATTTTTGATGACAGGGTGCCATGAACATAACTCATCGCCCAGTATTACTGGCCGAGGCGGTGACGGCGCTGGTCAGCGGACCACTCATCATCTCCCCCAAAGCCTCAAAAAATCTACTCTTGATCGATGGAACTTTTGGGCGCGGTGGTCATACTCAAGCCTTATTAAAGCAACTACCTGTAAATGCGCGCATGATTTCTTTCGACAAGGATTTGGATGCGATCGCAGTAGCGGAAAAAATCAACGACCCCCGTTTACGAATCGTGCACGACAGTTTTGCGCAGATGGATCAATACGCGGAGCCAGAATCTGTCGATGGTATTTTGTTGGATCTCGGAATCAGCTCTCCACAAGTAGACGAAGCGCATCGTGGATTTTCCTTTCGCAAAGATGGTCCGCTCGATATGCGTATGAACACGAATCATGGCTTAACAGCGGCGCAGTGGTTGGAGCAAGCAGCACAAGAGGATATCACCCGCGTGATTAAGACTTATGGTGAGGAGCGTTTTGCATTTCAGATTGCTAAAGCCATTGTGGCTAAGCGAGAAGAAGGCTTATCTCCAAAAACAACCTTGCAACTAGCAGGTCTGGTAGCCAGCGTGGTTCGTACACGAGAAGTTGGTCAAGATCCTGCGACTCGAACATTCCAAGCACTCCGTATTTTTATTAATCGTGAGTTAGAGGATTTGGAGCTCGGATTAAAAGCAGCGCTCAATTTATTAAAGCCAGGCGCGCGCTTAGTAGTGATTAGCTTTCATTCTCTCGAAGATCGGATTGTGAAGCAGTTCCTGCAGTCGCATGCCAAAGTTAAAGTACCACGAGGCCTACCTGTTCGCGATAGAGATTTACCGCAAAGTGCCTTAGAAATCGTTGGACGTATTAAGCCAAGTGATGAGGAGGTGCGAGAGAATCCTCGTGCTCGTTCCGCCATCATGCGTGTCGCTGAAAAACGCGCAGGAGTGCCAGCTTGAATCGCGCTACACTTACCTTGCTGGTATTGCTATTAGTTTGCGCACTATCTTTGGTGGCAGCGCAGCAGCGTGCCCGTAAACTATTTATTTCATTAGATCGCGCACAAATCGAGGAGCGCAAACTTAATCAGGACTGGTTACGCTTGGAGTATGAGCAGCGTAATCTATCGAAGTCCGCACGAATTCGCGACGTAGCTCGCAATCAGTTGCACATGGCCCCCATATCTCCAGAGCGTACTTTGTACCTAAAGGAGGCTAGATGAGGACTGTAGGTTATTCAACTACACCCAATTTAGTATTGCGTCTGCCAATGTGGCGGTCACGCCTGATGCTGTTCATGTTGTTCTTCGTGTTTATGTTGTTGCTAATCCGCGCTTTTTGGATTCAGGGTCCAGGAAATGCTTTTTATGAAGCCAAAGGTGTACGCGGTACACAGCGCGAATTAGAGCTGCCCGCTTCCCGTGGAAAGATATTGGATCGTAATGGCCAAGTGATAGCTACGAGCTTAGAGGCAAAGTCAGTGATCGCTTATAACGACACTGTGCCCGATGATTTAGCTCCAGATAAGGTTCAGAAGTTAGCGAAACTATTGCAGCTAAGTGAATCTGAATTGCGTAAAAAGTTAAAAGAAGATCGTAAGCAGATTTTCTTGAAGCGCCAAGTAGATCCAGTAGTAGCGCAACAGATTAAGCAATTGGAAATTCCGGGGATTGGCTTGAATAATGAATATCGTCGCTTTTACCCAGAGGGTGAAGCGATGGCACACGTTGTTGGCTTTACAAACGTGGAAGATCGTGGCCAAGAGGGTATGGAACTTTCTCGAGAAAAAGAATTGGCAGGGCATCCAGGCGCACGTCGAGTTGTTGTTGATCGCCTCGGGCGTGTTGTTGAAGACGTTGCAATTTTGCAGTTACCGCAGAATGGTAAGGATTTACAACTTTCAATTGACAGTAAGATCCAGTTTCTGGCTTATAACGCTGTTAAAAATGCAGTTGAGCAGCACCGTGCGAGTGCTGGTGGTGCCGTCGTTTTGGATACGCAGACCGGTGAAATTCTGGCTTTAGCAAATTACCCAAGTTATAACCCAAACGATCGTAAGAGGCTAACAGGTGAGCAGTTACGTAATCGCGTCTTAACTGACACCTTTGAGCCTGGCTCAACAATAAAACCGTTAACCGTAGCGATTGCTTTGGAGAAGGGTGTCATTACTCCTAATACCAATATGGTGATTGGTGCTAAATACTTGGTGGGTCCCAAACCTATTACAGACACACATCCTTACAGCAACTTAACCATTTCTCAAATTATTCAAAAATCTAGCAATATTGGTACAGCCAAAATTGCGATGAATAATTTATCTGCCGAAGAGATGTGGAATTTTTATACATCTGTTGGTTTAGGTCAGGCACCGAAGATTGGCTTCCCTGGTGCCGTAGCTGGTACCGTCCATCCTTATAAAAAATGGGTACCAACAGATCAGGCGCGAATTGCATTTGGTTATGGCATTTCAGCTTCACTCTTCCAGGTTGCTCGCGCCTACACGATCTTTGCGCGTGATGGCGAGTTGGTGCCCCTCACGATTGAACGTAGCCCAGAATTTAAGCCTGGTACTCATATTATTTCCGCCAAGACAGCCATTGAGATGCGCAGCATGATGGAGTCAGTAACTGAGCCTGGAGGTACTGCCATTAAAGCGCAAGCTGAGGGTTATCGAGTTGGCGGAAAAACAGGTACAGCACATAAATTAGTAGGTAAGGGCTATGGCAATAAATATCGTTCTTACTTTGCAGGTCTAGCGCCGATTAGCGCCCCCCGCATTGTGGTTGCCGTAATGATTGATGAGCCGACTGGCGGCAGTCATTATGGTGGTGATGTTGCTGCACCAGTCTTCTCCACTATTGTGAGTGAGACCCTGCGTACCTTGAATGTATTGCCAGATAGCAATATTAAGCAGATGACTCTGCAGGATAAAAATCCTACAGAAATTCAGATTGCAGCAGTCAAAACAAATGCAGCGGTTTTAAAAAGATGATGGCAATGGTCAATATTGAACCCCATCTCCTGATCTCACATTTACGTGATCTCACATCTGCTGATGCAAAAGTAACTGCGGATAGCCGTCAAGTTGAATCTGGTGATATTTTCTTTGCATACCCAGTTGGCCATGGCAATGCCTTGCGAGATGGTCGTGATTACATTGCAGCCGCCTTAGCAAATGGTGCAGCAGCAGTTGTATTTGATCCCGCAGATGGAGTTGCTAACGAATACTTAGACCGCTCTGAATGCTTTGCTGTTGATAATTTATCCAGCTTAGCCGGAGAACTCTGTGCCGAGTGGTATGGCTACCCAAGTAAAAATCTCAATGTCATCGGCGTCACAGGCACTAATGGAAAAACCAGTATTACTCAGTGGCTGGCGCAGGCTATGGATGAACCCAATCATCGAACTGCAGTATTGGGCACATTGGGTACCGGGTTCCCAAGTGCATTAATTCAGACTGGTTACACCACGCCGGATGCACCACAATTGCAAACCCAATTGAAAGAATTGCTTGATGCAGGTGCTCAGCATCTAGCTATAGAGATTTCTTCTCATGCATTGGATCAAGATCGTGTCGGAGGCTTGGATGTACATAGCGCGGTGTTTACCAATTTGACTCAAGATCATTTGGATTATCACGTTACGATGGGTGAGTACGCCGAGGCGAAAGCAAAACTGTTTCAGCTGCCCGAACTTGAAAATACCATCATTAATTTTGATGATGCATTCGGGCGAGAATTAGCGATAAAACTCCTCGCTAGCGACGGTCCTCAAGTATGGGGCTACGCATTAAGCAGCAATACATTTAATGGATTTGAAAAATTTGGTGATCGTCTGAAGCGTTGCTATGCAGAAAACACTTTATTTACAAATGCTGGTTATGAATCTCAATTTAATTGCGATGCCATAGGCTCAAGCGCTGTGCAGCTTGCGGTATTGGGTGAATTTAATTTAAGCAATTGCCTTGCTGTTTGGACGGTCCTTTTGGCGCAAGGCTTAAGTCCAAGTGTGGCCTCTAAGCGCATGAGCAAGCTGAGGTCTGTTCCAGGTCGCATGGAACTGATTCACTTGAATAAAACGCAAAGAACTGATGGTCCAATGATTGTGGTGGATTATGCACACACACCAGATGCCCTCACGCAAGCATTGAATGCATTGCGCCCCATTGCAAATAAACGCGATGGAAAGGTCTGGTGTGTCTTTGGTTGCGGCGGTGATCGAGACTCAGGTAAGCGCCCCAAAATGGGTCGTGTGGCACAAGAGTGTGCTGATTATATTGTGATTACAAGTGATAACCCAAGATCTGAAGACCCAGCATCCATTATTGCCATGATTCAATCTGGTATGTCAGGTGATTTGGGAAATGTTCAAGCTTTGCCTGATAGAGCAGCTGCCATTATGGCTGCGGTACGGCATGCCGATATCAAGGATATTGTCTTGGTAGCGGGTAAAGGGCATGAGTCTACTCAAGAAATCAATGGTAAGAAATTTGATTTTTCCGATCAAGAACACATTCGTTTGGCGGCAGGGGGTAGCGTATGAGTACGCCTATGACCACTCTTGCTCAAGTTCATGCCATGTTGCCAGGCAGTCAGCTGATTCACGCTGATAACGAATCTGCGAGAGAGAACACTATTTCTCGTATTGGTAGTGATAGTCGTCAAATTCAGTCTGGTGAATTATTTATTGCCATATCAGGCGAACGTTTTGATGCGCATAATTTTTTGGATGATGTCGCTAAGGCAGGCGCAAGTTCAGCACTCATTAGTCAAAAAGAAAAGTGCCCTACAAACTTAGCTGCAGTATGTGTCAAGGATGTTAAGCAAGGTTTAGGTGAGTTAGCAAAAGCATGGCGTGCACAGTTTTCTATCCCAGTAGCTTTAGTAACTGGATCAAATGGTAAGACCACTGTAAAAGAGATGATTGCCTCCATCTTCAAGGTGGCTGTTGGCGAAGAATGTACCTTAGTAACTAATGGCAACTTCAATAACGATATTGGCCTACCTTTAACCTTGCTACGTATGCGTTCAACAGATCGCTTGGCAGTGATTGAGTTGGGAATGAATCATCCTGGTGAGACGGCAGAGTTAGCGCTTATTGCTCAAGCCAATATTGTTCTGATTAACAATGCGCAGCGTGAGCATCAAGAATTTATGGCAACCGTAGAAGCTGTTGCAAAGGAGCATGCAGCAGCCTTGAGTTCACTCCCTGCCGATGGTATCGCTGTATTTCCAGCGGATTCTGAATTTTCTGATCTTTGGTATCAAGCTGCTGCAGGACGCAAGGTAATTGATTTTGCTTTATCTACTCACTCTGCGTTAGCCATAGCCTCCGTTTCAGGCAAGTTATTGACCAGTGGAAAAATAGAGATTGCAACTGAACTCGGCAAGATTGAGGTCCAGCTCAATACCTTGGGGAATCATAATGTGCGCAATGCCTTAGCAGCTAGCGCAGTTGCTTTAGGTGCTGGTTTAAGTTTGGAGCAAATTCAGGCAGGCCTGGAATCTTTTGTCCCAGTAAATGGACGCATGCAATCAAAACCTTTAAATGCAGGTCGTACTTTGATTGATGATAGCTACAACGCCAACCCCGATTCTGTGAGAGCTGCTATTGATGCACTTAAACAGTCTGGAAGTATTTCTTGGATGGTATTGGGTGATATGGGTGAAGTAGGCGATCAAGGCCCAGCATTTCATAAGGAAGTTGGCGCCTATGCTGCTGAGCAGGGTGTTAGTAAGTTGTTTGCACTTGGAGAGCAGTGCAAATTTGCGGTGCAGGGGTTTAACGAATCAGAGAAATTTTCGCTCACTAGTAGAGCTACTCACTTCGCCACATTGGACCAGTTGATTGAAGAGCTCAATGTAGCACTAGCAGATCAAGAGTTAAGCAAGCAGCTACATTTAGCGATTTTGGTTAAGGGATCTCGTTTTATGCGTATGGAGCGTGTAGTGCAGGCCTTATTAGAGGAGGCTAAAACATGCTCTTAATTTTGGCGCAATGGTTGCAAGATGATTTTGGATTTTTCCGAGTTTTTAGCTACATCACGTTTAGAGCAGTGATGGCAACATTAACTGCTTTGCTAATAGGTTTGGCTGCTGGTCCATGGGTTATTCGGAAGTTGACTGCATTGAAGATGGGTCAAGCGGTTCGTACAGATGGCCCACAAACCCATTTAGTGAAATCAGGCACCCCTACGATGGGTGGTGTATTGATTCTGTTGGGTATTTTTATCTCCTGCATGCTGTGGGCTGATCTGAGCAATCGTTTTATCTGGATCGTGATGATTGTGACTTTTGGATTTGGCTTGGTTGGTTGGGTTGATGATTACCGCAAAGTAGCACATAAAGATCCCAAGGGAATGGCCTCTAGAGAAAAATTCTTTTGGCAAACTTTGATTGGCTTATTTGCTGCTATTTATTTGGCTTTTTCTGTATCTGAAGTGAATAACCTCAAAGT
>CANGWT010000101.1 GCA_947457745.1 Burkholderiaceae bacterium
AGTGGTTGCCAAGATGCGCGGCATTATTCCGCGTCAAATGTTTGATGTGGCTATTCAGGCGGCAATTGGTAGCAACATCGTTGCCCGTGAAAACGTCAAGGCATTACGTAAGAATGTATTAGCTAAATGTTACGGCGGTGATATCTCTCGTAAGCGTAAATTATTAGAGAAGCAAAAAGAAGGTAAGAAGCGCATGAAGCAGGTGGGTAATGTGGAGATTCCACAGGAGGCCTTCTTAGCTATTTTGCAGGTAGACGACTAATGAACTTTGCCCTTATCCTTTTTATCTTGGTAGTAGTCTCTGGCATTGCTTGGATTGGCGACCGCTATTACTTTGCCCCGCAAAGACGCCAGGCTGGCATCGATCGCATGCCATTATGGTTGGAATACACCGCTGGGTTCTTTCCAGTAATTTGTGCGGTGTTTGTATTGCGCTCATTTATTGTGGAACCCTTCAAAATTCCTTCGGGATCCATGATTCCAACCCTGCAGATTGGTGACTTTATTCTGGTCAATAAATTTACTTACGGCATTCGTCTACCGGTGATTAACCAGAAGGTCGTCGATCTGGGTTCCCCAAAACGTGGTGATGTCGTGGTATTTCGCTATCCCCGCGATGAATCAGTGGACTACATCAAACGTGTTGTGGCTTTGCCAGGCGACACCATTACTTATCAAGATAAGCGTTTAACAGTGAATGGTCAGCCATTGCAATACAGTGGCGGCGAGTCTTATCTTGACCCAGAAAATATGCGTTATGCCAAGCGGTTTGCAGAGTCTTTCCCTGCAGATTTGGGCGGCAACAAGCATGAGATTTTGAATGACCCCGATCGTCCTGCTGGCATGTTCCCTGCAGAACGTTTTCCAGGTTTTGAAAACTGTCAATATATCAATGCCGGCCTTACTTGTAAGGTGCCTGCGGGACATTACTTTGCTATGGGTGATAACCGCGATAACAGTGCTGATTCTCGTTACTGGGGATTTGTACCGGATAAGAACATTGTTGGTAGAGCATTCTTTGTTTGGTTGAATCTTGGAAATCTGGGCCGTATTGGCGGCTTCGAATAAGACCATGAATGCCCGCGCCGTCATCGAAACAGCACCGCTGCAAGCGCAACTGGGCTATACGTTTAAGAAACTAGAGCTGCTCAACCAAGCTCTGACGCACCGTAGCCACAGCAAGAAAAATAATGAGCGCCTAGAGTTTTTAGGTGACTCGATTCTTAATTGCGTTGTCGCTGAAATGCTCTATGAGCGCTATTCAGATCTAGATGAGGGTGATCTTTCTCGTGTAAGAGCGAACTTAGTCAAGCAACAAGCGCTTTATGAGATTGCTCAAACCCTATCGTTATCTGACTATCTTCGCTTAGGCGAAGGTGAGCTGAAGAGTGGTGGCTTTCGTCGCCCATCTATTCTGGCTGATACGCTTGAGGCAATTACTGGCGCAATATTTTTAGATGGTGGATTTGAAGCTGCCAAGACCTGTTTGCGTAAACTCTATTCCATCATTCTGGCTAACGTTGACCCTATGACTCTGGGTAAAGACGATAAGACTTTATTGCAGGAGTGTTTGCAAAGTTATCAGTTACCGCTGCCTACCTATAACGTCACTGGTACTAGTGGCGCAGCCCATAATCAGCAGTTTGAGGTGGAATGTTTAATACCAAACCTCAAGGTTGCCGTGAAGGGTGAGGGCGCCTCTCGACGCGCAGCAGAGCAAGCGGCAGCAAAGCTAGCACTCATCTCGGCACTGAAGGCATTGCCGCAGGCGCTGGGTAAGCCTAAAAAGACTCGATCTGCCAAAAAGAAAGCCGCAAAAAAAATGGTAACCGAAGAACAGTTAAATCTTAAGCTGAAGGGCTAATCGTGTTTAGATGTGGCACCATCGCCATTGTTGGCCGTCCCAATATGGGTAAATCTACCCTCTTGAATGCCTTGGTTGGGCAGAAGATCAGTATCACCTCCCGTAAAGCGCAAACTACGCGTCATCGTATTTTAGGTATTCAGAATCGAGAAGAAGCGCAGTTCATTTTTATTGATACGCCAGGTTTTCAAACTCGCTTGATGAACACCTTGAATAAGGCACTAAATCGCACGGTAACAACGGCTTTGCAAGATGTGAATGTGGCTTGCTTTGTGGTTGAAGCTGGCTACTTTGGTGAGGATGACAAGAAGGTTTTAAAATTACTACCAGACGACTTACCCGTTGTCTTAGTTTTAAATAAATTGGATCTATTTAACAGCCGCTTTCAGACTCCCTCTGAGCGTGATCAGGCTCTACTGAACTTCATGAAAGAAATGAGTCAGCCTTGGTGTGAATTAGGTGGTCATGATGACCAGAAGTGTGAGTTCGCTGAAATCGTACCAATGAGCGCCAAGAGTCCTGGGGATGTTGAAAGATTATTGGATGTGCTTGAAGGCTATCTACCTGAAGCGCCAGCAGTCTACGATGGCGATACTATTACTGATCGCAGTGAGCGCTTCTTAGCTGCTGAGATTTTGCGGGAGAAGGTTTTTCGCTTTACTGGCGAGGAGTTGCCTTACACCAGCACAGTAGTCATTGATCAGTTCAAGATGGATGGCAAGATGCGCCGCATCGCAGCAACGATTTTGGTTGATCGCGATAGCCATAAGGCAATGATTATTGGTGCCAAGGGTGAGCGACTGAAGAAGATCTCCACCGACGCACGTATTGATATGGAAAAGCTTTTTGACGGTAAAGTATTTCTAGAGACCTGGGTTAAAGTCAAACGCGGCTGGGCTGATGATCGTGCTGAATTGCGGGCGCAGGGACTAGAGTAATTATTCATGGCCTCCATTCGTGTTGCTGACGAACCCGCTTTTGTATTGCATAGCATTCCTTATAAGGAAACCAGCTTAATTCTGGATGTGTTTACTCGGCAATATGGCCGTATGGCGCTCATTGCTAAAGGTGCTAAGCGCCCACACTCGGTATTGCGTCCAGTCTTACAGCGTTTTCAACCGCTATTGGTTTCTTGGAGCGGGAAGTCTGAGCTGCGTACTTTAACGAAATCAGAGTGGGTCGGTGGCACGCCATCTTTAGTGGGCGATGCATTGCTCTGTGGCTTCTATCTCAATGAGTTGCTGGTCAAGTTTCTGGCTCGTGAAGATGAGTATGAAAGACTCTACGACCACTACACCGATACGATCTCCGCCCTATCTAATCTCGAATTTCAATCTAAGGGCTTAGAAGAAATTTTGCGTCCCTTTGAGTTAACACTCTTGCAAGAGACCGGCTATGCAGCAGCACTGGATCGCTGTGTCGAAACCAATAGCGCTCCCATCTCAAATGAGCAGTATGTTTATCAGCCAGAGCGCGGTGTTAGACCGGCACAGGGTGATGATCCAGGCCATTGGCCAGTCTTGAGTGGTAAATCACTCCTAGCCATCGCAGCGGGAGACTTTTCTGATCAAGAAACGCTGTCTGAAAGTAAGCAGCTGATGCGCTTCTTGTTGGGCTTGCACCTTCAGGATCAAGTTCTCACCACCCGTCAGATTTTGATTGATCTCAAAAAAATCTAGTAACCTACCAGCATGAGCAATCCTAATATTCTTGAGCTAGGCATCAATATTGACCACGTCGCTACCCTACGTAATGCGCGCGGCACTACCTACCCTGATCCATTAAAAGCTGCTCGCTTGGCTGAAGAGGCTGGTGCTGATTTAATTACCTTACATTTACGTGAGGATCGTCGCCATATTAAAGATGCAGATTTGATGGCGCTTCGCCCTTTGATTCAGACGCGTATGAACCTGGAATGCGCCGTTACTCCCGAGATGATCAATATCGCCTGTCGGGTTCAGCCGCATGATGTTTGTCTTGTTCCTGAAAAGCGTGAAGAGGTCACCACTGAAGGTGGCTTAGATGTCGTGGGCCACTTTGATACGGTGAAGGCAGCTACTACGCAATTAAAAGCTGCTGGCATACGGGTTTCACTTTTTATTGACCCCGAAGAAAAGCAAATACAAGCAGCTAAAGATGTAGGTGCCACAGTAGTCGAATTACATACTGGCCGCTACGCAGATCTGGCTGGTGATCAACAGAAGCAAGAGCTCGAGCGCATTAGAAAAGCAGCCCAGTTTGGAAAAAGTATTGGCTTGCGAGTCAATGCAGGCCATGGTTTGCACGAAGGTAATGTGATCCCAGTTGCTGCCATTGCTGAGCTCTCTGAGCTCAATATCGGGCACGCCATTGTTGCTGAAGCGCTCTTTAAAGGTTGGAAAAAAGCAATTACAGATATGAAAGCCCTGATGGTTCAGGGTAGAGCTAAAGCTTAAAAGATTCAATATCAAATGATCATTGGCATAGGCACAGACATTTTACAGATCGAGCGGCTTCAGGCTGCTTACGATCGCACCAATGGGCGCCTTGCTGAAAAAATCCTCGGACCAGATGAGATGCTGGTTTTTAAACATCGCTTAGCCAGAAATCACAAACGGGGCATTGCTTTTTTGGCAACCCGCTTTGCTGCAAAAGAGGCATTCTCCAAGGCAATTGGCTTGGGTATGAGAATGCCAATGACTTGGCGCTCCCTCCAAACACTGAACGAGCCTAGTGGAAAACCGGTTACTTCGTATTTAGGGGCACTTGCACAATTTATGCAGGAAAAGAACTGGGAAGCTCAGGTTACCGTCAGTGATGAGCAAGATATGGCTATTGCCCATGTCATCGTAGTTCAAAAATAAAATAAGCAGCTATAGTAAATAAACAAAAAATTACGAGGAATGCATGACTAAGCCAACCATGAACCCAGGCCCAATTACTTTAGATGTCATTGGTCTTGAGTTAAACGCGGAGGATCGTCGTCGTATCTTGCATCCCCTCACGGGTGGCGTAATTTTGTTTAGTAGAAATTTTGCCAATCGCAAGCAGCTTACAAAGCTGACTTCAGAAATTAAAAAGCTCCGCCCCGATGTATTAATTTCAATTGATCATGAGGGCGGACGTGTGCAGCGCTGCAGAACGGATGGCTTTACCCATTTACCCGCTATGCGTAAGCTCGGCGAGCTTTGGGGGTCAAAAAATAAGTCAACACCTAAATCAAAACATGCCGCTGAATCAGCCGCCATTGCTATGGCAGCTGCAACTGCCTGTGCTTATGTCCTCGCTGCCGAGTTAAGGGCTTGTGGCGTGGACTTTAGCTTTACTCCTGTTCTAGATTTGGACTTTGGTCGTAGCGGTGTCATCGGTGATCGTGCATTTAGTCGTGATCCACAAATCACCTTTGCATTGGCTAAGAGTTTGAACGAAGGCCTACGGCTTGCCGGTATGGCGAACTGTGGAAAGCATTTTCCGGGTCATGGATGGGCAGAGGCGGATTCTCATGTGGCCATTCCGGTGGATGAGCGTCCATTACAGAAAATTCTGAATGACGATGCTAAGCCCTATGAGTGGTTAGACCTGAGTTTGACTGCAGTCATGCCGGCGCATGTGATTTACCCAAAGGTAGATAAAAATCCAGCTGGCTTCTCTAAAGTTTGGTTGCACTCTATCTTGCGTCAAGAATTAGGCTTTGAAGGTGTGATCTTTAGCGATGATCTTTCAATGGAGGGCGCCAGTGTCGCTGGTTCTGTGGTTAAGGGAGCTGATATGGCACTTGAGGCGGGATGTGATGCAGTGCTGATATGTAATCGCCCAGACCTAGCTGATCAGTTACTCAGTCAACTGAAGGTTTCCAAAGCAAAGCAAGCGGAGTCTGCTATTCGATTAAATCGCCTGATGCCAACTACCGCCGCTCCTGCCTGGGATGAGTTGCAGTCTGAAGCACAATACCGGCATGCCAAGGGCTTACTTCAGCAGTTGAAGCTGATTGCCTAGATAATAAAAAAGCCCGGCATGCCGGGCTTTTGTTTATCGAGCGAGCTAATTAGTTAGCGCGGCTACGATATTCACCAGTACGAGTATCGATCTCGATCTTGTCGCCGGTGTTGCAGAACAATGGCACTTGCAATTCATAGCCGGTAGCCAATTTTGCAGTCTTCAATACTTTGCCTGAGCTGGTATCGCCTTTAACCGCTGGCTCTGTGTAAATGATTTCACGAACCAAAGAGTTTGGCATTGCTACTGATAGCGCTTTACCTTCGTAGAACACCACTTCACAAGGCATGCTTTCTTCTAGGTAATGCAATGCATCGCCCATGAATTCAGCTTCCACTTCATATTGGTTGTACTCAGTATCCATAAATACATACATGGGATCTGCAAAGTAGGAGTAGGTGCAATCTTTCTTATCCAAGATCACCACATCGAACTTGTCATCTGCTTTGAATACACCTTCGTTAGGCGCACCAGTTAACAAGTTCTTGAATTTCATTTTCACAACAGAGGAGTTACGGCCTGAGCGGCTGTACTCTGCTTTTAAAACGACCATGGCATCAGTGCCGATCATGACTACGTTACCAACGCGGAGTTCTTGTGCTGTTTTCATCTTGCTATTCCTGGGTGCAGAGCTGA
>CANGWT010000102.1 GCA_947457745.1 Burkholderiaceae bacterium
CGCACAACGGATATCTTCCGTGGTCGCATCATTGATGTGACTGATAAGAGTTACACCATTGAATTAACTGGTGATGGCGCTAAATTGGACGCCTTTATTGATTCAATTGATCGTGCATCTATCCTAGAAACCGTCCGTTCGGGTGGTTCTGGTATTGGGCGCGGTGAACGCATTCTGAAGGTTTAATTTTTTTAACTAATTACTGCATTAACTACATTTTCAAAACAAGGAAAGAGCATGAAAGTTTTTTACGATAAAGACGCCGATTTGTCCCTCATCAAAGGCAAAAAAGTGACCATCATTGGTTACGGTTCACAAGGTCACGCACACGCATTGAATCTCAAAGATTCAGGTTGCAACGTGACTGTTGGTTTGCGTAAAGATGGTGCTTCCTGGAGCAAGGCTGCAAATGCTGGCTTGACAGTGAAAGAAGTTGGTGAAGCAGTTAAAGATGCTGACATAGTGATGATGCTTCTGCCTGATGAGCAAATCGCTGATGTATACAGCAAAGAAGTTCATGGCAACATTAAGCAGGGCGCTGCATTGGCATTTGCCCATGGCTTTAACGTCCATTACGGTCAAGTTCAACCACGCGCTGACTTGGACGTGATCATGATTGCTCCTAAAGCGCCAGGACACACTGTGCGTGGTACTTATGCTCAAGGCGGCGGCGTTCCCCATTTGATCGCTGTGTATCAAGATAAATCAGGCTCAGCTCGTGATGTTGCTTTGTCATATGCAACGGCGAACGGCGGCGGTCGTGCCGGTATCATCGAAACCAACTTCCGTGAAGAAACTGAAACTGACTTGTTCGGTGAGCAGGCTGTTCTTTGTGGTGGTGCAGTAGAGTTGATCAAAGCTGGCTTTGAAACTTTAGTGGAAGCTGGTTACGCTCCTGAGATGGCTTACTTCGAGTGCTTGCATGAGCTCAAGTTGATTGTTGATTTGATCTACGAAGGTGGTATCGCCAATATGAATTACTCAATCTCCAATAACGCTGAGTACGGCGAGTATGTAACTGGCCCACGTATTGTGACTGAAGATACTAAGAACGCAATGCGTCAGTGCTTGAAGGATATTCAGACTGGCGAGTACGCTAAGAGCTTCATCTTGGAAAACAAAGCAGGTGCGCCTACTTTGATTTCACGTCGTCGCTTGAACGCTGAGCATGACATTGAGGTGGTTGGTGCTAAGTTGCGCGCCATGATGCCTTGGATTGCAAAGAACAAGTTGGTTGACCAGACTAAGAACTAATTAGTAGTAATTTAAAAAGGCTCAGAATAAAGATGATGTATCCGCACCCCATTATTGCGAAAGAAGGTTGGCCGTATTTGGCATTAGTGGGGGCTCTTACTTTGCTAGTCCACTATCTTGGTGGAATTGCATGGTCATGGCCTTTGTGGATCATCTTTATCTTTGTTCTGCAGTTCTTCCGAGATCCACAGCGGATTGCTGCCTTAGGTCGTGATCTAGTGCTATCTCCCGCCGATGGCCGTATCGTCGTAGTGGAAAAAGCTAATGATCCTTATGCGGGTCGTGAAGCTTTAAAGATTAGTGTGTTTATGAATGTATTTAACGTTCACTCCAACCGTAGCGCAGTCAATGGTTCGGTAAAAGAGATTCAGTATTTTCCTGGCAAGTTTGTGAATGCCGATTTAGATAAAGCCTCTACTGAGAACGAGCGTAATGCTGTTGTGATTGATGCCAATGGCCAAATTGTGACTCTGGTTCAGGTTGCAGGCCTGATTGCTCGCCGTATTCTTTGTTATATCCATGTTGGCGATAGGCTGAAAGCGGGTGAGCGTTATGGTTTTATTCGCTTTGGCTCCCGTGTCGATGTATATTTGCCATTAACCGCTGAGCCTTTAGTCAGTGTTGGTGATAAAGTTTTCGCTACGAACACTGCATTAGCTCGCGTACCCGGCTTGGATTAATTTAGCCGTTTTAACTAGGAATACTCTTTGCCTACATTTCGCCGTCGTGGCCGTATCGATCGCAGTCGCTTAGCTAACTCTCGTACTGATCGCACTCAAGATGAGTGGACGGAGGACTTGGGTGATGGGATTGATTTTGAAGTCGAAGAGTTGCACGTAGATAAGCCACGTAAACGTAGCAAAGGCATTTACTTGCTTCCCAATGCTTTTACTACCGCAGCCTTATTCTGCGGTTTCTTTGCCATCGTCAATGCGATGAACCACCAGTTTGAGATAGCTGCTATTGCCATCTTTGCATCTTTAGTTTTAGATGGTATGGATGGTCGCGTTGCTCGCATGACTAATACCCAAAGTGCCTTCGGTGAACAGTATGACTCTTTGGCTGATATGGTGTCTTTCGGTGTTGCGCCAGCCTTAGTTGCTTATGAATGGGCTTTAAAAGACTTAGGTAAGTGGGGGTGGTTGGCTGCTTTTACCTACTGTGCGGGAGCGGCCTTGCGTTTGGCCCGTTTCAACGTCAATACCGGCGTGGTAGACAAGAAGTTTTTCCAGGGCTTGCCTAGTCCAGCTGCTGGCTCTTTAATGGCGGGTTTTATTTGGCTGGCTGACGACAATAAAATTCCGGTGCGCGACAGTGCCATCCCTTGGATCACTTTCTTCCTGGCTGTTTATGCTGGCTTGACCATGGTGTCCAATGCTCGTTTTTATAGTGGCAAAGCCTTAGATGTGCGCTACCGCGTACCTTTTGGTGTCATGGTATTAATGATTCTGACCTTTGTTCTGATCTCGTCCAACCCGCCCTTAACCTTGTTCGGCCTCTTTGTGGTGTATTCCATCTCGGGGTATGTCATTTGGGCTTGGGAGCATCTGAGCGGCCGTCGTTTTAGCTAATTTGGAATATTTAGGTTATATTTAATCCATGTTGATGAATTTCTCACTTCTTAACTTGCTTCTACTAGCACTAAGTCTACAGCTTGGGGCAGGTAAGGCCTGAGTTAATGAGATTAAAGTAATTCATTAACCACGACATACCAGCCCCAGCAAATTGCTGGGGTTTTTGTTTTTAGGATTAGTAATTACTAATTAGTAAATATGAACAGCAGTAAGCATAACTAAGCAATATTGAACCGGAGAGTAGTGATGAGCGATAAAGTAATCATTTTTGATACCACCTTACGTGATGGTGAACAATCACCTGGCGCTTCCATGACCAAGGACGAGAAGGTTCGCATTGCTCGCCAGCTAGAGCGCCTCAAGGTTGATGTGATCGAAGCTGGATTTGCTGCGAGCTCCGAAGGTGACTTCCAGGCAATCTCTGCAGTAGCAGCAGCCGTGAAGGATTCGATTGTCTGCTCACTTGCACGCGCTAACGACAAAGATATCACTCGGGCTGCTGATGCACTGAAGGCCGCTAATGCAAAACGGATTCATGCGTTTTTGGCAACCAGCCCATTACATATGGCGGTGAAATTGCGCATGTCTCCAGAGGAGGTATTGGAGCAGGCTAAACGCTCCATTCGTTTTGCTAGAAATTTAGCTGAGGATGTAGAGTTCTCAGCAGAAGACGGCTATCGCTCAGAAATGGATTTCTTATGCAGAGTAGTTGAAGGAGTTATTAATGAGGGTGCTACTACTATCAATATTCCGGATACCGTAGGCTACGCTACTCCAGAGTTATATGGTGAGTTCATCAAGACCTTGCGCACCCGAGTTCCCAACTCAGATAAAGCAGTGTGGTCAGTACATTGCCATAATGACTTGGGTATGGCGGTCGCCAACTCCTTAGCTGGCGTCAAAATTGGGGGTGCTCGCCAAATCGAATGCACCGTTAACGGCTTGGGTGAACGTGCTGGCAATACAGCTTTAGAAGAAATAGTCATGGCCTTGCGTACGCGTAAGGATTATTTCGACATGGTGTGCGGTATCGATGCTACTCAAATTGTTCCCGCATCGAAGTTGGTCTCGCAAATTACTGGTTTCGTTGTTCAGCCCAATAAGGCAGTTGTAGGTGCCAACGCATTTGCGCACACTTCAGGTATTCATCAAGATGGCATCTTAAAGAATCGTGATACCTACGAGATCATGCGCGCAGAAGATGTGGGTTGGTCTGCTAATAAGATTGTGCTCGGCAAGTTGTCTGGCCGTAATGCTTTCAAGCAGCGCTTACAAGAGTTAGGGATTGCGATTGAGGCCGAGGCGGATTTGAATGAAGCTTTTGTACGCTTCAAGACGCTGGCCGATCAAAAATCAGAAATCTTTGATGAGGATATTATTGCCATTATGTCGGATTCTGCTGCAGCTGAAGAAGGCGAATTTTATAAGTTCATTTCCTTAAGTCAGCATTCTGAAACAGGTGAGCGACCAAAGTCTAAGGTGACTTTTCGGGTTGGTGACAAAGAGGCCAGCTCCGAGGCTGAGGGCAATGGTCCAGTTGACGCGAGCTTGAACGCCATTGAACAAATCGTGAAGAGCGGGGCAGAGCAATTGCTTTACTCTGTAAATGCAATCACCTCAGGCACTCAATCTCAGGGCGAGGTCACTGTCAGACTTGCAAAGGGTGGGCGTATCGTGAATGGCGTTGGAACTGATCCGGACATCATTGCGGCTTCAGCGAAGGCCTATTTGTCAGCACTGAATAAATTGCATGATCCTAGCCAAGCTAAGCTCAATGCGCAGATGACGCCTTAAGAAATTTTCGGCGACATCTGCAACTTTCGTAATACGCCTCTGATTTATTCATTTCTGTACTCTTATAGTACTTGATTGGCGCCTTTAAGTTTTCTTCTCTATTCTTGAGAATTGCTTGGCCTTGCTGGGCAATCGTTTTCTCGGGTCAAATGGATTTAAAAATTGCGCAAAACTGAATGCAGGAGCTACAGTTAATAGACCTTAGGCTAATGTTGGAATGTATTTGGTTTGCATCGATTTTTTCCTTTGCTATATTTCTGCAATGAATGAATTCCGTCTTTATACTCCAACACGCATTCTTGTCTAATAACGACCTCATATGACTCTGTTAACTCGCTGTATCTTTACTCTCCTCATGCTGTCATTGCTAGGCTGCAGCAGTCTGCAGCGCAAAGCGGCAGTACCTTCTCAGCAGATGGGTCAAGCACAAATTGCGGGCCTTACTGGTGTGCGCTATATGGTGGCCAGTCAATCCAGCGTGGATCAGATGGCTGTGGATATTCAGGCGGGATTTAAGGTGCGGGATGAAAAAACCTTAAATGCACCAGCGAATTATTTATCACTCTCTGGTGGCGGTGATGATGGTGCATACGGCGCTGGATTATTAATAGGATGGGCAGAGCGCGGCGATCGCCCACAATTTAATTTGGTCACGGGTATTAGCACTGGCGCATTAATTGCCCCATTTGCTTTTATGGGTAAAGAATATGATCCCGTCCTACGAGAGGTCTATACCAAATTAGGCCCCAAGGATATTTTTATAGAGCGTGGTTTGATTTCAGGAATTCTGAGTGATGGCCTATCTGACACTACACCCCTGTTTCAATTGATTTCAAAATACATTGATCAAGATTTTCTGAAAAAGGTGGCAAATGAGTACACCACCAAAAACCGCTGGCTTTTGATTGGGACAAGCAATTTAGATGCAGGTGTACCCGTAGTCTGGAATATGGGTAAGATTGCCAGTCTTGGCACTCCAGAGGCCTTAGAGCTTTTTAGAAAAGTCATGCTAGCCTCGGCATCAATTCCTGGAGCGTTTTCACCAGTCATGTTCGATTTTGAGGTTTCTGGCCAAAGCTTCCATGAGATGCATGTCGACGGCGGTGCTATTACTCAGGTATTTCTCTACCCAAGCGCCTTATCTCAGCGCGCCCAAGATTTGAAGCTCAAGTTACAAAAGCAGCGTAATGCCTACATTATTCGTAATGCCCGCTTAGATCCTGAGTGGCGCGAGACAGAGCGGGGCACCCTGAGCATCATCCAGAGAGCGATCTCCAGCATGATTCAGACTCAAGGTATCGGAGATCTCTATCGCATCTATCACACCACCCAGATTGATGGAGTCAGTTTCAACTTAGCTTTTATCGGACCAGATTTCAAATTTCCGCATAAGACGGAGTTTGATACTGCGTATATGCAAGCTCTTTTTGAATATGGATATAAGCAGGGTCTGGGTGGTAAGGAGTGGCAGAAGTACCCCCCTGGTTACAAACGGGGGTTTGATGAGGAATTGCCCAAAAAATAGGCATTTCTAGTCAATTTCACCATTATTTTCATATAAATCAAGAGCTTGCTTTGAAGCTCGCTGCTCACCCCCCCATTTGAGTGCTTAGCCCAAGAGCAAGGGATTTAAGGCAGATCTGCTACAATTCGAGGGCTTTGATTTTTAAAGCTTTTTTGTTTTATTTGATTAATAAATGCACGACACAAATTGGGTGAAAGCTCAGGTGTTCGCAAGTAAGGAGTATGAAAATGGCAGTTGCTGATATTAAAACGGCGGAAATCGTCAAAGAAAACGCGCGCA
>CANGWT010000103.1 GCA_947457745.1 Burkholderiaceae bacterium
GATAGTCTTTTGCGCTTAGCTAAAGCAGATTTAATGCGCCATGAAGCAGCCGGTATTACGGTAGATCGCTATCCTAAAAAGATGATGGTTGGTGGTAGCGAACTGAGTTTGACTTATCACTTCGAGCCTGGCAGCCCCAAAGATGGAGTTACGCTGGTGGTACCTTTGACGCTATTGAATCAGGTTGATGGTCGTCGATGTGATTGGCTGGTTCCAGGCATGTGCGAAGAAAAAATTGGGCTATTACTCAAATCACTTCCTCAGAAATTACGTCGCCACTGTGTCCCACTTCCTGAGTATGCAAAATCTTTCTTAGAGCGGATGCTGTCAGATAAGCAGTTTGGGGTAGGCGACTTTTTGGATAGTCTTATTACCGATATTCGTAAAGAACGTGGCTTAGAAATTAAGCGCACCGATTTCAGGCCCGAATCCTTACCTTTACATTCTTCAATGAATTTCCGCCTAGTAGACGAGCACGGCCGTCAGCTCGAGTTAGAGCGTAATTTATCTCGATTGCGCGCTGAATATGGAGAGACTGCCCGTACAGCCTTCCAAGCCATAGCGCAGCAAGCAGTCCATGATGAGCTCGGGAGTGCTCCCCCAGTAAATAACTTAGCCCCTATTGGCACAAGTAATCAAAGTGGTAAAGCATCTTCAGTAACAATGGTCGAGCAGGGTGCTTATCGAAGCTGGGACTTTGGCGAGCTACCAGAGACTCTAGAAATTCAGAAAGGCAATCGCACCTTATTTGGCTACCCCGCCTTAGTGGATCGTACCGACGCGTGCGATCTTGAAGTGTTTGATGATTTACTTGAGGCTCGGAAATATCATTGGCTAGGATTGCGCAGATTATTTGCACTATCGAATAAAGACACTCTTAAAGCACTACAAAAACAACTCCCTGGAATTCGGGAGCTTGGATTGCTGTTTATCAATATTGGATCAGTTGATGACTTAACTGAGCAAATTCTGAATCTCGCCTTAGAGCGGGCATTTATGAGTGATCCATTACCTGTGAATGCCGAGCAATTTACAGAGCGTTTACAGGCAGGTAAGCCCCGTTTGGCTCTAATTGCTCAGGAGATTTCAAAACATAGCTTGGCAGCATTGCAGGCTTATGCAGATCTTCAAAAGAAGTTATCCCAAGCAAAGGCAGCCTCAGCTACTGCCCATGCTGATATTCAGAATCAAGTCCAGGGCCTCATATTCCCTAAATTTGTTTCAGATACGCCATTCAGCCAGTTGGTGCATTTCCCTCGCTATCTCAAGGCTATTGCCATGCGAATTGATAAATTACGCGCTAACCCTAGTCGAGATTCACAGTGCCAAAAAGACTGGGAGTCGGTTGCAAGGCCCTGGCAAAAACTTGTTCAGGCTAGCCATGGCTCTGCGGCATATGCCATCAGTGAAGATCAAGCTTTAGTAGATTTTCGCTGGCAACTGGAGGAATTGAGGGTGGCCTTGTATGCCCAGGAGTTAAAGACTCCAAGCCCAATGTCCTTAAAGCGTCTAGAAAAGGTCTTAGCTAGCTTGCGATAGGTCAAATGATTCTGGTGAAAGGCCTACGTCGGATGAATCATTTGCTTACAATATGAGACATGCATACTTACATTCGTCATGCCAAATTTGGCAGTATTTTAACTTTGACTGCATTTATCCTGACAGGGCTCTTAAATGCTGTCTATGCTCAAGGTACAAGCTCATCTGAGCCTAAGTTAGCGGTTGTCTTGAATTCTGGTGAGGCTACCGTCAGTCTGATTGATATGGCCAGCCGTAAGGTAATTAAGACAGTACCGGTTGGAAAAGAGCCTCATCATTTGATGATGACCCCAGATCAAAAGACTTTGCTGATTGCCAATGCTGCGGGTAATGATGTTGTGCTGATGAATCCCACCACTGGTGAGCTAACCGGCAAGATACCTGACATCATTGATCCGTACCAAATTGGTTATTCGCCCAATCATAAGTGGTTTGTTGCAAACGGCAATCGCTTGGACAGGGTGGATGTCTATCACGCGCAGGGTGCAGATCTCAAGCTGGCTAAAACAATTAAGCTTGGTAAAACGCCAAGTCATGTCGCATTTACAGCAGACAGCAAGATCGCCTTTATTACCCTACAAGACTCTAATGAACTTGCGGCAATTGATTTAGATACCCAGACTGTTATGTGGAAAATCACCACGGGTAAAGTGCCAGCAGGAGTCTGGATGACGCCCGGTGATCAATACCTATTAATTGGCATTACTGGTGAGGACTATGTTCAAGTCATTGATTGGAAAACCCGTAAAGAGGTAAAACGCATCTTTACTGGAAAGGGCGCTCATAACTTCCGCCCCTTAGGTGATAAAAAACATGTATTCGTAAGTAATCGTATTGCGTCAAGTATCAGCATGATTAATATGCAGACCTTGGAAAAGATGGGCGATATTACTGGGCTACCGGCAGGTCCAGATGATATGGAAATTACGCCTGACGGAAAAACAATGTGGGTCACTCTCCGCTTTTCTAAAAAGGTGGGAGTAGTTGATATTCCTTCGATGAAGTTAGTCTCGGTCATTCCTGTTGGTAGATCCCCCCATGGTGTTTTCTTCACTCCGCGTGCTAGCTGGGAATAGCCCAATTAGATGTATTTGAATGCTACTCTCGCTCGACTGACGGTATTCATTATTTTGGCGTCA
This sequence comes from Burkholderiaceae bacterium, assembly GCA_947457745.1. Classification (GTDB taxonomy): domain Bacteria; phylum Pseudomonadota; class Gammaproteobacteria; order Burkholderiales; family Burkholderiaceae; genus Polynucleobacter. Next base: position 2,679 of record CANGWT010000103.1, read on the forward strand.
TGCTCTTCGCTTGGCTTTACACAAGAGTCGAGTTGTAAAAAAACGGTTTACTTGACTTTTGATACTGGCAATATGTCTGTAGCGCAAACTATCGCCGAGATTTTGAATCGTCAAAATGTTAAAGCTACTTTTTTTCTAGCGAATGAAAAAACTAGCCGTGGTGATTTTTCTTTAGATGATTCTTGGAAATCTTATTGGCAAGATCGCGTTCGTGATGGTCATCATTTTGGTAGTCATACCTATGACCATTTGTACTTTGTGAAGGACGGTCCAAGCGGAGAGATCTTTGCAAAGCCACAATTTGGACCAAAGGCTGGAGTAGCCACCCTGTACAACGAAGCAGCTTATTGCCGAGAAATCCGACGAGTGGATGAGCGCTTTAAAGAGTTAACAGGCGCCAGTGTTCAAAAAATCTGGCGTGCCCCTGGCGGAAAAACATCGTCCCGTTCTATCGGGATGGGTGATCAATGCGGTTACCAGCATATTGGCTGGAATCCTGCAGGATTTTTGGGTGATGAGCTGAACTCACAGACGCATCCCAACAAAATGCTTTTGGATAAAGCTAGTAGCCAACTTCAGGATGGCGATATCACAATGGCTCATTTAGGTATTTGGTCACGTAAGGATCCCTGGGCTCCAGCAGTGTTAGAGCAGTTGATATTGAACTTAAAGGCTCGGGGGTTTTGTTTTGCAACCCTGCCAAAACGAGATAAATAAGACACAATTGGGCGTATGGACTCAAATTCTCTGACAGCCGCTATCGCTTCAGCCTACGCTAGCGTTCAAGAATTCTTGTTTACCTATGTGGCTGGGCCAATTTTGTATCAATTCGATCTAATGTCGATGGCTGAGGATGTGTTTGATGGTATTGACTGGTTTTTGTTTGGATGCATTCAGATTTTCCTGATTGCTGTGGTTCTTAGAGCCTGGGAGAGATTTTCCCCTGCAGAGATGCAAGAGCGGCTTGCAAAGAGTTCGAGGGCGGATATTTTTTATACTCTTTTTCATCGCCTAGGCATTTTTCATGGTTTGATTTTTATTGCTCTATCAGGATTTTTCTTTCAGATTGATTCAGTCTTGCATGATTTTCGTTTTGGTAGACTGAATGTGGAGTCCTGGTGGCCATCAGTCACATCGATACCATTGGTGAGTTTTTGTATTTACTTCATATTGCTTGATTTCGTGGAGTACTTATATCACCGCGCCTCCCATGTTTTTAATTGGTGGTGGCAACTACATGCCTTGCATCATAGTCAAACGGTAATGACTGCTTGGTCTGATGATCGCAATCACATTGTCGATGACATCATGCATGCGTTTGTGTTTTCCTTCTTTGCCCTACTATTTGGCGTTTCACCCGCACAATTTATTGTATTAGTGGTGTTGAGTCAATTAATTCAAAGTTGGCAACATGCTAATTTAAAGATTGATCTTGGCCCCTTTAAGTATCTGTTAATTTCTCCGATGTATCACCGGATGCATCACGCGATAGGTTACGGTCATGAGGCCAAAGGTAAGCAAGGTGTTTTAGGTGGTTGTAACTTTGGTGTCTTGTTTCCTTGGTGGGACATGATACTCAATACAGCAATCTTTTCAAAAGAGGTTCATCCCACCGGAGTTAGAGACTTAGTTTTGTCAACCAATGTATTACAGCAGCAGTGGCAAGGTCTTAAGCACTCCCTTCGAGAAATCTTTCTTAAAGCAAAATAGAGGCTAGTAGTTCACATAGCGGTAATGGAAATCTATGGACAGCATGCAGCAAGTTTTTAAGTCTTTTGGCTTAGCGTTAGTTGGTGTGATGCATCCCAAAATGCTATGGTTGAGTCTGCGACCATTTTTGATTGTCTCGGTTTTTTGGGGCGCTTTAATTTGGCTAACTTGGACGCCAGCATTGGAGATGCTGAGTACTTTTCTGACGGCGTCTATATTTACTAGCTGGATTGCGGATGGTTTGATCTGGGCTGGCTTTGAGAGTGCTCGTGCATGGATAGCACCACTCTTCTTTGTGATGTTATTGATTCCTTTAATTTCAATTAGTCTATTGGTATTCATCGCTATGACAACCGTACCAACCATCGTCAAGGTGGTCACGCGGCAATATGCTTATGAAGACATTGCGAAGAAAAAGGGCGGTAGTTTATTTGGCAGCTTTGTCTATACCCTTTGGTCTGCTTTAATCTGCTTAGCCCTGGTGATGCTCACTTTGCCAGTGTGGTGGATACCACCATTGGTTGCCGTTTTACCTCCATTGCTTTGGGGCTGGTTGACCATGCGATTGATGTCTTACGATGTGTTAGCTCTTCATGCTACTGCCGAGGAGCGCGATACCCTTTTGCATCAACACCGTTGGCCACTATTGGCGATGGGAATTGTTTCTGGGATGCTGGGAGCGGTGCCTACCTTTTTCTGGGCAACTTCTGTTTTAGCCCTTGTCTTATTTCCTATTGTTAGCTTTGTTGCGCTCTGGATCTATTCTTTAATCTTTGTCTTTGCTGCGCTCTGGTTTACACATTATCTGTTTGAGGCGTTAAAAGAATTGCGCAGCAAGGAGTTGGATCGATCCTTAAATATAGAAGCACGTGTTATTGATACGGAGTTGCCGAACCATGGTTGAGGTATTACAAAATCTGAGTCTCGAGGACTCTAACGTGAACACTCGTCGTTTCGGTTTAATTGTGATTGGCGATGAAATTTTGTCTGGTCGTCGTCAAGACAAGCATCTGAGTAAATTGATTGAGCTTTTAAATGAGCGTGGCCTAAGCCTGTCTTGGGCTAAATATGTTGCAGATGATCCCGAGCAAATTACCACTACCTTGAAAGATAGCTTCACTAGTGGCGATGTAGTTTTTAGTACCGGTGGTATTGGGGCCACGCCTGATGACCATACGAGACAATGCGCTGCTTTAGCCTTGGGTACGCAAACGCGACTACACCCGACTGCACAAGAGCTCATTGCAGGACGTATTCAGACCATGGCAGAGGGCGATCCCATGAAGTCAGATCTAAGTACTGCAGAAAACCAGCATCGCTTCAAGATGGGGGAGTTCCCAATTGGGAGCGACATCATCCCAAATCCTTATAACCAGATCCCTGGTTTTTCGATTCGTGAACACTACTTTGTTCCCGGTTTTCCCGTCATGGCTGCGCCCATGATGGCTTGGTGCTTGGATACCTATTATCAGAATTTATTTCATCGCGAGAACTGGGCAGAACAAAGTTTCATCGTTCCAAAAGGTATTGAGTCCGTCTTAACGCCTTTAATGGAGCGTATTGAGGCCTCTTTTCCGGGGGTAAAGGTCTTTAGCCTCCCGTCGGTTGGCGACTCCGCAAGAGCTGGTGTTTACGCTGAGCGACATATTGAATTGGGTATCAAGGGTAACGCCATCCTCCTAGATAGCGCTTGGATTGCTTTGCGAGCAGGTACTGAGGCTTTGGGTTATGCCATTCATGATATTTCAAAACATGATTAAGCACTATATTGGTGCAAATATGGGTATTTTTAAGGTTTTAAGGGGTATTTCAGCACTTAATTAGTGCAATAATGACTGTTCCCGTTTGTTTGCTTCAGTAAATTAGATACATCCCAAGGGCATATTTGATGCTTGGAATAAACAAGGGTGTACACCTTAGGTTTGTATTCCGAATTCAGTTAATAGAGGAGATTTGCATGACGAAGACCGTCGCTGA
>CANGWT010000104.1 GCA_947457745.1 Burkholderiaceae bacterium
AAAGGCGGGTAGTGCCATGCATTCGTCAAAAATCTTCATCAGTGTTGGATAGGGTTTCATATTTGTCTTTGCACTGAGTCCATTAAATATTTGCGGAACTAAGCAAATATCGATCAAGCCAGGCTGATCTCCATAAGCAAAGCGACCTACTCTGGTATCTGCACTTAATTGCTTTTCTAAGCTTGCTAAACCTATCGTTACCCAGTGTTGATACCAGACGTCTTTTGCATCTCCATCGATACCTAAATTTTTCGTGAGATAGCGCAATACTCTCAAATTATTAATTGGGTGAATCTCAATCGCGATATCCATGGCTAATGAGCGTACCCAAGCCCGATCAATCGCAGTCTGAGGTAGCAGTGTTGGATTGGGATGGATCTCTTCTAAATATTCAATGATGGCGAGAGATTGGTGGATAGTGCGAGTGCCATCACTATAGAGAGGTACCAAGCAGTTCGAATTTTTGTTGGCATATTCAGGAGATATTTGTTCGCCACCATTTTTTACGAGATGGACAGGAATCACCTCGTAATCAAGATTTTTTAAATTAAGAGCAATGCGCACCCGAAAGGCTGCTGAGCTACGCCAAAAGCTATAAAGCTGAGTTTTCATAAAAGATTCCTTGATGGCATTACCCTCAGTATATTAAGGACTTCATCGAGTGACTGGTATTCGTGATTTAGACTAGTCAGTATGGATCAAATTAATTTCTGGATTGGCATCATTGCTACGATCGCTTTTGCGGTTACAGGTGTTCTGGCTATTGCCGATCGCGGTGTTGATCTTTTTGGCGTGCTGGTTTTGGGGGTCATCACTGCCATTGGTGGCGGAACACTGCGAGACATCATTTTGGATGTCCCTGCATTTTGGTCGATTGCGCAAATTTATATCTGGGTAGCCTTGGGCGCATGCATCGTGACTTTTGTAGCAGAATCTTTTTTTACACAGCCTCAGATTTATCGCTGGATGCTTTATATCGATGGACTTGGCGCTGCTTTGTTTGGAATTCAGGGGGCAGATAAAGCTTGGAGCTTAAACTTTGGGTTACCAGTTGCTCCTGTGATCTTGGGTGTAGTGACAGCTATCGGTGGCGGCTTGTTACGTGACATCTTAGCCGGCAGAAAAACTTTATTGATGTCACATGAACTGTATGCAATCCCTGTCACTTTAGGTTGCAGCATCTATGTTCTGATTTTGAATTTCTTCCCAACATACACACTACAGGGATCGGTAATGTGTATGCTAGCTATTTTTGGACTACGCGCAGCAGCCATTTACTGGAATCTGCGCGTACCCAAATTATTTATTACTAAAACGCGCTAACTGCGCCATCACTGCGGGGATCCCAGCCGCCATGCAGCGTGCCTGATGAATCGCGAATAATGCAGCCGGCATGGCCAACGGTCTCATCAAAAGCATCGAGCATTTCAATCTCGTGTCCTAAGGCATGAAGCTCTTTAGCAACCCATGGGCTAAAGCGTGACTCTAATTTCAAGCTGTCACTAGTTTGTCCCCAGGTTCTACCGAGCAACCAACGTGGACGACTGATAGCGTCCTGTGGATCAAGTCCATAGGTTGCTGTGCGAGTGAAGACCGCACACTGCGTTTGGGGTTGACCATCGCCACCCATGGTGCCAAATACCATCGACCGACCATCTTTAAATAAAGCCATTGCTGGGTTCAGTGTATGGAATGGTTTGCGATAGGGTTCAAGGTGATTAAGTGTCTTTGGATCCAGCGAGAAACTGCATCCGCGGTTCTGCCAGTTCACACCAGACTTGGGTAATACGATGCCAGCACCAAACTCGTGATAAATACTTTGAATAAAGGAAACGCAATTTCCATTGCCATCGATAACACCCATCCAAATTGTATCGGCCGGCCCTTTACCTTGACCCCAAGGCAAAGCTTTTTCAGGATCAATATTTTTTGCTAGTTTTTTGAGGAATGCAGGAGCCAAGAAAGACTGCGCATTTTTTGTCATGTAAGCCGGATCAGTAACAAACTGGTCTCTGACTTTAAAAGCCTGTTTGGTAGCTTCAACACAATGATGAACATATTCCGAGCTATCAACTTTAAAGCGCTTTAGATTTAGTTGATCCAAGATGCCAATGATCATTAAAGACACTACGCCTTGGGTTGGTGGTGTCATGTTGTAAACATTGCCCAAACTGTGTTGGAGCTCAAGTGGGTCAATTAGTTTTGCTTGATGACGATGTAGGTCGGCTAATCTGAGTGGGCTGCCAATTTCTGTCAGTTCTTTGGCGAGTAGTTCAGCTAAATCACCGCGGTAGTAATCTTCTGTGCCCTTGCGCGAGATTTGCCGCAAGGTTTTTGCAAGACGTTCTTGTTTAAAAATACTACCCACTTCAGGGGCTTTGCCATCAACCAAAAATGTCTCTGCAAATCCAGGAATGGGACTTAACTCAGCCCTCTTTTTTTCGGTCAAGCTCGATTGGCTATGAGTTACCGGGACTCCAGCTTCAGCATAGTGAATCGCATCTGCCAGTAAGCGGGAGAGTGGAAGTTTTCCACCCAAGCCTTGTTTCGAGAGCTTTTGCGCTGCACCCCAGCCAGAAATGGTGCCCGCGACAGTATTGGCTGCAATGGCACCCCGAAACGGAATAGCTTTGGTGACTCCGCGCTCCGCGTACCACTGTTTGGTTGCTAAACCGGCTGCTGCACCGCAGGCATCAATGCCACCCATAGCTTTACCAGGAGAGTGAACCACCCAGAAAGAGTCACCGCCAATGGAGTTCATGTGTGGGTAAACCACGGCAATGGTCGCTGCTGCTGCAACCATTGCCTCTAGTGCATTACCACCTTCGCGCAGTACCGCTAATGCCGATTCAGACGCTAGCGAGTGTGGCGCTACCGCCATCCCTCGAATTCCCCATTTTTGTTGCATTACTAAATTCCTTTGACTGCTGTCTCAATATGTTTAATTACTTATTCTCTCGAAGCTGACGTTCAATGTCAGAGCTGGAGTCTACAGTAATCTCATTTTGCTCTACACCAGCCAATGGATCAACCGATGGGCCACTGGCATCGAAAACGGCAGCAGGTTTATCAACAAAATACGTCACAGTTTCTGGGATAAAGATAATGATGGCAACCAAGATGAGCTGTAAGCCAACCCAAGGTAGCGCTCCATAGTAGATGTCCGAACTTTTGAGAGATTTTGGTGCAACACCACGCAAGTAGAACAATGCAAATCCGAATGGCGGGTGCATGAACGAAGTTTGCATGTTTGCGCCCAATAGAACTCCGAACCAAATGAGATCAATGCCGAGCTTTTCAGCAACTGGAGCTAATAAAGGAATGATGATGAAAGCGATCTCAAAGTAATCTAAGAAGAAGGCTAAAAAGAATACAAATAAGTTCACCGCAATTAAGAAGCCAACTTGACCGCCTGGTAGGCCTGATAGCAGGTTCTCAATCCAGAGGTCACCATCCACGCCTCTAAATGCAAGACCGAATACGGTTGAGCCAATCAAGATAAAGATCACCATGGCATTGATGCGCATAGTGGAAGTCATTGCTTCCCAGACCAAGGTTTTTTGCAGGCGCTTATTCATTGCCGCCAGAATTAACGCGCCAACTGAGCCCATTGCACCACCTTCAGTAGGTGTGGCTAGGCCCATCAAAATAGTTCCCAGTACTAAAAAGATTAGGGCAATTGACGGGACAATTCCCCAGAGAATTTTCTTGAACAACTTCCAATCAATTTTAGGGCGAGCTTCTGGTGGCAGTGCTGGGACATCCTGAGGTCTAAAGATCGATAAAAAGAAAATGAACAAGCAAAAGAGTGTCACTTGAATAATCGATGGCCCGATAGCACCGGCATACATATCGCCAACAGACTTACCTAATTGGTCAGCCAGCACGATTAATACCAATGATGGAGGAATCAACTGGGTGATCGTGCCAGAGGCTGCAATTACGCCAGTTGCTACTCGTGGGTTATATCCGTAACGCAACATCACTGGCAATGAGATCAATCCCATAGCAATGACGGATGCTGCCACTGTGCCAGTAATGGCGCCCAAAATTGCACCAACAATAATCACTGCATATGCAAGGCCGCCTCGGATCGGACCAAATAGTTGCCCCAAGCCCTCAAGCATGTCTTCTGCTAAGCCACACTTTTCAAGAATCGCTCCCATGAAGGTGAAGAAGGGAATCGAGAGCAATAGATCATTTGAAAGAATCCCAAAGACCCTATCTGGCAATGCTTGTAAAAAGGTGGGCTGGAACATGCCCATCTCAATGCCGATAAAAGAAAAGAATAAGCCAACTGCGCCAAGTGAAAAGGCTGCTGGATACCCAATCAATAAAAATATAATTAAGCCCCCAAACATAATGGGGGCCATCAGATCATGACTAATCATTGCAAAGGTCTTTCGTACTTAGGATCGATTTTGATCACGCCAATAATGGCTGCGTATCGTTTGATAATTTCAGAGAGACCCTGAAGGGTCAGCAAGAAGAAGCCTAGAGTAATAGCGCCACGGACTGGCCAGCGAATTAGACCGCCAGGATTACTTGAGGTTTCATTCTGAATGATGGATGTAATGAAAAATTCCCACGAGTAGTAGCCAATGATCATAGTCATCGGTAGGAAGAAAATAATGCCACCCCAAAAATCTAACCAAAGACGAACTCTGTTGGGATAGAGCGCATAAAGCACATCTACCCGAACATGTTCATTTAATCGAAACGTAGTGGCGGCACCAAACATCACCATTCCGGCAAACAAATACCACTGCGCTTCTAGCCAACCATTCGAACTGACATTAAAGCCGTACCTGATCAGCGCATTTGCAGTGCTGACCAGTACGGCGATTAATACCAACCAACTCGCTAACACGCCAAAACGGTCATTCAGACGATCAACGAAACTTGAAAAAACTAATAATTGTTTTGACATATCAACTTATCGGAAGGTTCTTATTTGACTGGGTTACTTAGCATGAAGCTCATGAGTGTTTGCTCTGCAACCTTGTTCCATAGCATTTGGTCGTTACGGAACTTCTTCCACGGCTCATAAATTTTCTTGAACGATGGATTTTTAGCGGCCTCTTCTTCATACATCTCAAACGCGGCAGTAGAAGCAGCTTTCATGATCTCGGTTGAGTAAGACTGGAGCTTGACTCCATTCTTAATGAGGCTTTGCAAGGCGATCGGATTTTTGTAATCGTATTCAGCCATCATGTCGATATTGCATTCTGCGCATGCAGAGGTAAATGCCTCTTGATATTGCTTGGGCAACTTCTCCCATTCCTTGATGTTGACATACATGGAATACATCGAGCAAGCTTCCCACCATCCTGGGTAGTAGTAGTAAGGTGCAATTTTGTAAAATCCTAATTTCTCATCGTCATATGGGCCAACCCACTCAGCCGCATCGATAACACCTTTTTCTAAAGCAGGGTAAATATCACCGCCAGCGATTTGCTGGGGGATCGCGCCTAGACGTGACATCACTTCACCGCCTAAGCCTGCGATACGCATTTTTAGACCTTTGAGGTCAGCGACTGTTTTGACTGGTTTCTTGAACCAGCCGCCCATTTGCGTGCCAGTATTTCCTGCTGGGAAAGAGACGATGTTGTAATCACGTAAGAATTCACGTTGGAGTTTTAAGCCTCCGCCCCAATACATCCAGGCGTTTTGCTGGCGTTGGTTCATACCGAATGGCACGGTGGTATCGAAAGCAAAGGTTTTATTTTTACCAACGAAGTAATATCCGGCTGTATGAGTGCATTCAACAGTACCTTGCTGAACCGCATCTACAGTACCAAATGCGGGAACAATCTCACCGGCACCAAAAATACGGATTTGAAATTTACCATCGGTCAGCGCGGCAACGCGCTTAGAGATGTATTCGCCGCCACCGTAAATCGTATCTAAGCTTTTTGGAAAACTAGAGGCACAGCGCCACTTAATTTCTGGCATAGATTGAGCAATAGCCGGAGCTGCCAGTACACCAGCAGCTGCACCCAATGCAGTTTTGCTTAAAAAGTCACGTCTTTTCATTTGTAAAGCTCCTTAATTAGTTATCTTTTTAGTGCGCTGCCAAATACTGACCGCTAATGCCATTAAATCGGGATACCTTTGGGCGCTCATTGAGATTTGCACCTAAATTGGGCTACTTGCATTATCTTGGTGCAAGACCCTTGCTAGAGAATGCAGCAAATGCGTTGCAACAAATCCACATTTATGGGGAAAACCCCGATCTAATTTGATGGGGAATTACCCTAAGTAGTGGATTTCTTTGATTTTTTTCAAAGCATAATCGCCTAGTTGTTTTTTTATTTAATAAAAATAGTTA
>CANGWT010000105.1 GCA_947457745.1 Burkholderiaceae bacterium
CCAAGGAATCTCTATATTAGTTTGATTTAAAGCAACTTGCAGATGTGCTAAAAATTCATCGCGAGAAATTGCTGTAGCCCCTAAAGAATTCAGGTGAGCGGTCTCTTGTTGGCAATCGATCATCGCCACTTGATTTTGTTCACACCAGGTAGCAAGAGCAGCTAAAGCAATTTTAGAGGCATCTGTTTGATGGCTAAACATCGATTCACCAAAAACCATCCCGCCAAATGAAACGCAATAGAGGCCACCTACTAGGCGACCATCCTCCATGACTGCAATACTGTGAGCGTGACCCTCTTCATGAAGGTTTGTGTAAGCATCCATGATTTCATGGGTAATCCAAGTGCCATCCTGATCCTTGCGGCTCGCAGTTGCGCAGGAGCGGACAACGGCACTAAAGTCTTCATCAACCCAGATTTCTTTGCGAGGGTCTGATAAAAAATGACGAATGGATTTCTTAAGTGAGTCATGACATTTGAAGTGATCAGGCTTCAATACCATCCGGGGATTGGGTGACCACCATAACACTGGTTGATTATCGGAATACCAGGGAAAGATTCCCATTTGATATGCACGAGCCAGTTGTCCTGGATATATCCGTTCACTCACTGCAATTAAGCCAGGGACGCTCGGGTCAGGATCTGAATGATGAATTGGATTAGGAAATTCATCCTGAGACCCTAGCCAGCTGATATTGCTCATGGGCTTGTGATACTTAGATTTTTTCAGTTGGCAGAATGTCTCTGCTACGAACGCTAAATTCATTGCCCGAATCAAATACCCCAGCAGCACGATCAGCAAAGAACCACTCAAGGGTTTGCTTTACCGTTGGAAAAGCAATTTCATCCCACGGGATATCACGCTCATCAAATAGAGCAACCTCTAGACTCTCTTCCCCCGCTTGAAAGTTTGGGGTATTCATCGAAGCTAGATAAAAAAGGTGTACCTGTTCTGCATGCGGCACATTGAGAAGAGAGTAGAGCGGACCAATCTGAACAATAGCGCCGGCCTCTTCATGTGTTTCACGCGCCGCCCCAGTACCAGTGCTTTCACCAAGCTCCATGAATCCAGCAGGTAGAGTCCAATAACCATGGCGAGGTTCTATGGCGCGACGGCACAATAAAACTTGATTGCCAAAGACGGGGATGCTGCCAACTACGTTACGTGGATTGAAATAATGGATACTTCCGCAAGAGTCGCATACATGACGTTCCCGCGAATCATCCGCAGGAATCTTGATGCTGATGGGCGCTGCACAGTGCGAGCAAAACTTCATGCGGACTTTCTAAAAATAGGCGGGAATGACACCACGTAAAGCATTGCTAAGCATAATCTCTTTTGCATTCCGAACATCATCAATAGTCAGGTTGACCTCATGGGCATTCCATTGAGGATCGTTCAATATGATTGATCTCATTACCCCTGGGAGTAAACCTGCTGATGCAGGGGGTGTGAGCCAGCTATCTCCAGATTTTACAAAAATACTACTTCTTCCACCCTCAGTGACAAAGCCTTGCTCATTGGTAAATAGGGCATCAAAGCCATCAAGGCCCTCTGCCAATTTCCAAGCTTGGTCGTAGAGATTTCGAATGTTCACCTTATGTCTCAAAAGAACATTGCCGGAGTGAAGGGTGGCCTTACTTGAATCGGGCAGAATATCCCTTGCCCAAAAGATTTTTACCGATCCTGCTAATGGGCTGATGGGGCTTATTTGATGACTTGCCATCCCTAGGTGATCTAGATCCAAGCGTAATCGATATTCAGTATCTATTGAGCAGTTTTTACACCCAATCTCAATCACTTTCATCATATCTGGCAGAGAGTAGGGTATGCCAAGCGCTAAAGCTGAATTAGCCAAGCGTGCTAGATGAAGCTTTACATGTTGAGCCTCGCCTTTGCGGACCAGGATAGTTTCAAATAAGCCCAGTTCACTGGGTAACTTGCTCAGGAACGCAGCTTTAATTTGGCATTCTTCCCACTCTTGTCCAGGATTAGAGTCAATCGTAATACCGGCGCCTATGCCCAAAGAAAAGGATGAGGCATGTGTTTTTGCATCATGATTCATTTCAAGGGTGCGAATAGGAACGCTAAACGCAAAGTCACCACCAGGATCAATCCAGCCCAGCGCACCACAATAGTAGGCTCGATCCTGCGGCTCTAATTCCTGGATGATTTCCATGCTGCGTTTTTTGGGGGCGCCCGTGACAGATCCACAAGGAAATACCGCATTGAGCACGTCACGCAATTCCATTTTAGGCTTTATCTCAGCTTGAACGGTAGATGTCATTTGCAGTACATCACCATACTGAGTGACCTCAAATAGTTTTGGAACGGTGACCGTTCCTGGTAAGGCAAGTCGACTCAGATCATTGCGTAATAAATCGACAATCATGACATTTTCTGCTTGATTCTTTGCGTCCGCTGATAAATGCTCGGCTGAATCATTCAATGCACTAGCGGTACCTTTCATTGGCATGGCTTTTAAAGTATTGCCTTGCTTCTGAATAAATAATTCAGGTGATTGGGACAATATAAAGTTCGAGTCTTGCGCAATAAATGCGCCAAATCTTCCTGGCTGCCGCTCCCTTAATCGCGCATATAGAGAGAGCGGGTCACCATAGGCTTCACCTGTAATCCGAAAGGTATGATTGATTTGATAAGTATCGCCATTGCGAATGTACTCTTGAATAGTCTGAATATCAGAGATGAACTTCTCTTGGTTTATGGAAAAAATAAGATTAGCTACACCTGCAGCTTGAGCTTCAGGCTCTAGAGTTGCTATCTTTTTTTCAATGTAAGTATCGACATCCGCTTTACTCAATCTTTCATAGGATTTAAAAGACCAAGCCTGTATTAATGGGCGCTTTTTGCTTTCACGTTGAGCTGGTCTATTTATATTGTGTATGTATAGACCGAGTTCATAAGCAAACGCAGCGACAACATATTCTCCCTGAGTCAATGCTTGATTAATATCTTGCAGGCATTGATCTACAACTGCAATCGTTTGTGCATGGCTGGACTGAGGATAGATCGTCCAGATCTGGAGCGCTTGCTCATATAGGCGACTGCTCGGCTTTGCTATGGTGCTCTGAGCATCATCGAGCAATATCATGCTATTAATCGTCAGTATTCAAATAAGCCAATAGTAATTACTTTAAAACAGTGGCCGATTCAATCGTGACGGTCTTGGTAGGTACGTCCGACATGCGACCCATTCTTGGAGAAGATGCCACCATGGTTGGGACTTTGCGAATAGCATCGATTGTTTGAGTGCCAGAAATGACTGTGCCGAAAACGGTATAGCCATTACCCATAGCATTTGGATAATTCAAGCCCTCATTATCTTTAACATTAATAAAGAACTGGGCTGTTGCTGAATCGGGGTCAGAGGTACGCGCCATAGCGATGGTGTAAGTTTGATTCTTAAGGCCATTTTGAGCTTCTGAAACCACAGGCGCATTGGTCGGTTTTTGTGTCAAGTCCGGAGTAAATCCACCGCCCTGAATCATGAAGCCGTCTATCACACGGTGAAAAATCGTGCCGTTATAAAAACCACTGTTTACGTAGTTCAAAAAGTTGGCCGAAGATTTTGGTGCCTTTACTGAATCAAGCTCAACAACAAAATTGCCCATGGTGGTTTTAAATTCCACTTTAGGGCCGGCAAAGCTTGAAGCACTAGCAATGAGGCTGGAGACTAAAAATAGGGAGGCAATGATCTTGCGCATACTAGGTGTCCTTAAGAATCGAGTGAAAATAGAGTAAATCAGATTGTATTGCTCAAAGCCCAGAGGGCACTTGGCCTGCATAGCAATAAGCCGCCTCTTCAAACATATTTGGCCTATCTAGGTAATCCAAGGCCCAGTCGACGGTATCGACACCCCAAAAAGCATGCCCATGGATAACTAGGGTGGGCACACCAAATGCACCATCCGCTTTTGCCCTCTCTGTATTACTAATCAGCTTAGCTTTGACCTCTGGCATATCTGGTTTTGGAGTACCTGCTTCTAAGCCAAGGTATTGGCAAAACTCAGACCAAGATAAATTGGGATCTTTACCTTCTACCCAGACATACTCAAACGCGCGCTCAACCATGTCCCATTGCGCATTTTGCTTTATTAGCAAACGCTGTGCTGCAACGGTGAGAAAAGGATGGTGCTCTGGAAAGCGAAAAGGTAAATCTAACTTTTCAGCGAGCCATACGCAATATTGATAGGTATGGGGGCGTTTGGCTTCCACCTCTCCTGGCCCACGGTTATCAGTAGCACGGAGTAGGCCACCTAATAAGATGGGTACAGGCTGAATATCAATGCGTTTTTCAAGGCGATGGCGTTGCTTGATATAAAAATAAGAGAATGGAGAAATGATGTCGTAGTAGAACGTTCCTTTAATCCGTTTTTGCTCTACTTGATCTTGGGTCATTTCTGATTCGACTCCTCATCCAACTTGCGCAAGAAGGCCATCTTCTGCGCAATCTGACTTTCTAAACCCCGATCAACTGGCTGGTACCAATGAGGCTCAGCCATTCCATCGGGTAAGTAAGTTTCCCCAGCAGCATAGGCATGTGGCTCATCGTGTGCATAACGATATTCTTTGCCGTGACCCAACTCTTTCATGAGCTTAGTTGGGGCATTGCGTAAATGGTTGGGTACAGGTTTACTTTGATCGCTAGCAACGTAAGCTCTTGCTGCGTTGTACGCCTGATAACTTGCATTACTTTTAGCGGCGATCGCTAAATAAACAACAGCTTGACCTAGCGCTAATTCACCTTCCGGTGAGCCAAGCCGCTCAAAAGTTTGAGCTGCATCATTAGCTAATTGCATCGCTCTGGGATCGGCAAGTCCAATATCTTCCCAGGCCATGCGAATAATTCTCCGTGCAAGATATCGGGGGTCTGCACCGCCATCTATCATTCGACAAAACCAATACAACGCAGCATCTGGATTAGAGCCGCGCACAGATTTATGTAGAGCAGATATTTGATCGTAAAAGTGGTCTCCGCTTTTATCGAAACGACGTGCCTGTACTGATAAAGCGTTTTCAATAAATTGCTGATCTATTTTTCGAATCTGAGAGTTTGGTGTTGAGACAGCATTACGAACTTGCTCCACTAGATTTAATAATCGCCTAGCATCACCATCTGCATGTGAAATTAAGCTATCGATTGCATCTGGCTCAAAAGGAATATCAGGCATCGCATAATCACATGCACGCTTAAACAACTGCTTCAGCTCCACGGCACTTAATGATTTCAGTACATAGACTTGTGCGCGTGAGAGCAGGGCTGAGTTCACCTCAAATGAAGGATTTTCAGTTGTAGCGCCAATAAAGTTAAATAAGCCAGACTCAACATGGGGTAACAAAGCATCTTGTTGACTTTTATTGAATCGATGAATCTCATCTACGAACAAAATAGTTTGTCTGCCATATTGAGACATGCTCTGTTGGGCTTGTTCAATAGCCTCTCGTATTTCTTTTACTCCGGCAAGCACAGCTGAAATTGCAATAAATTCTCGATCAAAGGCTTTTGCAGAAAGTCTTGCTAGCGTAGTTTTCCCAACCCCCGGCGGACCCCAGAGAATCATCGAGTGCGGCTTACCAGATCCAAAAGCAAGACTAAGCGGTTTACCAGCTCCGAGAAGATGCGCTTGTCCGATCACTTCTTCTATAGATTTTGGGCGTAAGACTTCCGCTAATGGTGGCGGAGGTGCTTGATCAAATAGATTGCCCATATGCGCTTAATTAATTTTGCACAAATAAAATAACCAACGCCGCCCAAATTAAGCACCCAGCAGAAACTAATGTGAGTCGATTTCTTAAGGTGATAAATGCATTAAGCGCCTCTTCACTGGAAAAGTAATATTGATAAGTTTCTTTATCAATATTGCGCTGAATCACTAATGCTGACGCCAGGATGACTAGGCCAACTGGTATGTAAATATGTAGTGCAAGCCAGGCAACTAAGGCTGGTATTACGCCCCAGATCCATGCATTGCGATCCCCCCACCGATCGCCTCGAGGTGATTTGCCTAGGGTATGTAAATTGGCACCCCAATGCAATGCGCCCAAGAATGCAGTAATCACCGCCCCATAACCAGCTAGCGACTCCGCACTGAGATAATTGAGTGGGGTTGGTGCTAGCTGCACCATCAGTGCGAGACCAATAAAAGGAATTAGGCCGGCATAGGCTAATTTAGTAACTAGAGGGGGTAATGGGTTCACAAAAACTTCTTTATCTGGGTTGGTGGTGGGTAAATGGTGAATGGTGAATTACAAAATCATTGATCGTAGGTATAGACGCCGCGCCCGGACTTGCGGCCTAGATA
>CANGWT010000106.1 GCA_947457745.1 Burkholderiaceae bacterium
CTGAACGCTACGCTTATGAAACTTTAGATTTGGTGCAGCAGCAATACAGGCTAGGCACTGCTAGTTACTTGGCTGTCCTCTATTATCAAAATCAATATCAAATTGCTAAAGTCAAATCGGTTTCTGCGCAAGCGACCCGATTCTCTGATACAGCAGCATTATTTGCAGCATTAGGCGGCGGTTGGTGGAATCGTACCGGCCCAGCCTTTCAACCAAAAGCCATAGCGAACAAAGATCAAAATGAAACTTCTGGAAACAATTAAAACTAAAGTAACTGCGACTGCAGTTACCTTATGGGCTTGGATACTTACTAAGGCGGTAGAGTGGAAACTTCGTGAGAAGCTCATTGTGCTTTGGGACAAGATAAAAGGAATTTGGGTGCGTTTGCGCGAACGCTTTATGCGCAGTAAGATCAATGCAAAACTGCAGTCTATGACCCCTTTAGGTCGACGTATGACCATCATGTTGTGCGGTGTATTTTTGTTGTTAGGTTTGATTTTTGGATTTAACCAACTCAAGACATTCATGATCAAGTACTTTATTGCTGGTATGGGTTTGCCGCCAGCAACAGTTTCTACGATGGTCGTAGAAACAACAGCATGGCAACCTAAATTATCCAGTGTTGGTAATGTGCGTGCATTTCGTGGTGTAGAGCTCAGCACTGAAATTGGCGGCTTGGTGCAAACCGTGCCTATTAAATCTGGCATGGATGTCAAAGAAGGTGAGTTGCTCATTAAATTGAATGACGCATCTGATGTCGCTCAACTTAATTCTTTAAAAGCATTGGCAGATTTGGCTCAAGTAATTAATGAGCGCGATAGACAGCAGCTAGAGATTCAGGCGATTAGTAAGAACGTATTCGATACCAGTAAAGCGGATGCAAAGTCTAAACAGGCTCAGGTGGAACAGCAAACTGCTTTAGTTGCTAAGAAAAATTTAAAGGCTCCTTTCAGTGGGCGCGTTGGTATTGTGATGATCAACCCTGGTCAGTTTGTAAATCCAGGCGATAAGTTGCTCACCCTCCAAACCCTGGATCCGATTTTTGTGGATTTCAATCTCCCACAAAGTAATGCCGAACAAATTCAGGTTGGCCAAGAAATTGTCGTGACCACTGATGCATTCAAGGACGCAAGCTTTACCGGCAAGATTAGCGCCGTCAGCCCGAAGGTCGACGCTAACACACGAAATATTCAAATTGAGGCTAAGTTAGCCAATCCAGATAAAAAGATCTTACCGGGAATGTTTGCTAATGTGAATATCAAGTTAGG
This sequence comes from Burkholderiaceae bacterium, assembly GCA_947457745.1. GTDB lineage: Bacteria > Pseudomonadota > Gammaproteobacteria > Burkholderiales > Burkholderiaceae > Polynucleobacter. The sequence continues at coordinate 1,269 of CANGWT010000106.1, forward strand.
CGAGCAGGTGAAGATGCTAACCTTGCCACAAACCGCTGTGACCTATAACCCATATGGATCAACTGTCTTTATTGCTAAGCCAACTGGTAAAAAGGATAAGCAGGGCAAGCCTGCGCTGGAGGCTCAACAAGTCTTCGTGACTACCGGGCCGACACGCGGAGATCAGGTAGCGATTCTCAAAGGGGTTGATGAGGGTGCCACGGTTGTTACTAGTGGCCAACTCAAGTTGAAGAATGGAACACCATTGATTGTGAATAACAAGGTGTTGCCAGCTAATTCACCTAACCCAAAGCCACAGGAATAAGTCCTAGATGAATTGGACTGACATATTTATTCGTAGGCCAGTGCTCTCGCTGGTAGTGAGTGCACTCGTCCTGGTCTTTGGTTTGAAGGCAGTGGGATCTTTGCCAGTGAATCAGTACCCGCAAACCCAAAATGCCGTTGTGACGATTACGACGGCCTACTATGGCGCTGATCCAGAGACGATTGCAGGATTTATTACGCAGCCCTTAGAGACAGCGATTGCTCAATCTCAGGGCATTGATTATTTGTCATCCATGAGCGTGAGTGGCCTCTCAACCATTACCGCTACTCTCAAGCTGAACTACGATTCCAATGCGGCATTGACGCAGATCCAGACCCAAATTAGCTCGGTTAAGAATCAACTACCACCGCAAGCCCAGCAACCAGTTCTGACTGTGCAGATTGGCCAATCGACTGCAGCCATGTACATGGGTTTTTATAGTGAAGATATTCCAAACAACGCGATTACTGATTACCTGTTGCGGGTAGTCAAGCCAAAGCTAGATTCTATAGACGGTGTCCAGAACGCTGAAATTACTGGTGGCAGAAAGTTTGCTCTGCGCGCTTGGCTCGATCGCGAGAAGATGGCTGGACTTGGTGTGGGCGCAGATGATGTCTATAGCGCCATGGCAGCCAATAACTACTTGTCAGCAGTTGGCAGCACCAAAGGCGAAATGGTTGCAGTGGACTTGGTGGCGGGTACTGATTTGCATACGCTTGATGAGTTCCGCAAGTTAGTGATTAAAAAAGATGGCATCAACATTGTGTATTTGGATCAAGTAGCTAGCGTGACTATGGGCTCCGAGGATTACAACACCAACGTCGCATTTAGCGGCAAGAGGTCGGTGTTTATCGCAATCAAGGTGGCTCCGCAGGCGAACTTGCTCGATGTAGCTGCACGGGTTCGTGCCGCCGTGCCAGATATTCAGAAGCAGTTACCTACCGGCATGTCCGGCAAAGTGGTCTATGACTCCACTAAGTTCATTACTACTTCGATCGATGAAGTGGTGGCTACATTATTAGAAGCGCTGTTAATTGTGACAGTGGTGATCTATCTCTTCTTGGGTAGTGCACGAGCAGTTGCAGTACCTGTGATTGCGATGCCGCTCTCTCTCATTGGTACATTCTTCCTCATGCAGATTCTGGGTTACTCCATTAATTTGCTGACACTGCTTGCCCTAGTCTTAGCAATTGGTTTGGTGGTCGACGATGCCATTATTGTGGTTGAGAACGTGGACCGCCATATGAAGGAAGGTAAGTCTCCGCTAGAAGCATCTTTGATTGCTGCGCGTGAATTGGGCGGTCCTATTTTGGCAATGACGATTGTACTGATCGCGGTGTATATCCCAATTGGCTTTCAGGGTGGCTTGACTGGTGCTCTCTTTACCGAGTTTGCCTTTACCTTAGCGAGTGCAGTGGCAGTATCTGGATTGATTGCTTTGACGCTTTCTCCGATGATGTGTTCACGTATCTTTACTGAAGAACAAGAGGCTTCGCCGTTTGTTCAAAAGATTGACCGTATTTTTGAAAAAGTCCACCATAGTTATCAAACTACTTTGCGTGAGCTCTTGAGCACTTGGCAGGTCATTATTGTGATGGGTGCGATTTTGCTGGGTGGGGTGGCCTATCTTTACTCCACTGCACGTTCTGAATTAGCGCCAACAGAAGACCAGGGTATTGTCTTAATGCAGGCTTCGGGACCGCCTAACAGTACAGTCAATCAGATGCAGACTTACGCTGATCAGATTTATCAAATATCAGCAGCAGAACCTGAGTATGAGCAGATGTTCCAGATTACCAGTCCAACAAGTAGCTTTGGTGGCGTCTTGCTTAAAGATTGGGATCAACGCAGTCGTAATGCTACTAAGTTCCAAGAAGATATGCAGAGTAAGTGGAATTCGATCGCCGGCGCTCGCGTGGCAGCTTTCCAGTTCCCAGCTTTACCTGGGGCACAGGGCTTGCCTGTTCAAGTGGTGATTAATACTACCGAGTCTTACGAACTTTTAAATGAGGTATCCCAAGCGGTTTTAGATAAGGCACGTCGTAGCGGTAACTTCTTTTTCGTAGACTCCGATTTGAAGATTGATAAACCACAAGATGTTTTGGAAATTGATCGTGAAAAAGTGGCGGCACTGGGTATGACTCAGCAGCAAGTAGGTAGTGCGCTATCTGCTGCTTTGGGTGGTGGCTATGTTAATTACTTCTCTGTTGCTGGACGCTCTTATCGCGTCATTCCACAAGTAAAGCAAGTAGACCGCTTAAACCCAGACCAAATTCTAGACTATTACATACGCACCCCTAGCGGACAGATGATTCAGGCCCGAACTATCGCAACAATTAAGCAAAGAGTAGTACCGCAATCTATTAATCACTTTCAGCAGCTTAATTCGGCAACGATATTTGGTGTGAGCACCCCATTTATTTCTCAAGCAGATTTACTGAAGTTTATGCGTCAAACTTTGAAAGAGGTTGCGCCAAATGGTTACACCATGGATTACGCTGGCCCGTCCCGTCAGTTCATGGCAGAGTCTGGCGGTTTCTTAGTGACTATGTTTTTTGCGATCTTAATTGTGTTCTTGGTTTTGGCTGCGCAGTTTGAAAGCTTTCGCGATCCAATTGTCATTTTGGTTTCAGTGCCACTTGCTTTGTTCGGAGCACTGATCTTTATTAATTTGGGATTCACAACCTTAAATGTGTATACCCAGGTTGGACTGGTTACGTTGATGGGGCTGATTAGTAAGCACGGCATTTTGATTGTGGAATTTGCTAATGAGTTACAAGAGGCTGGTCGTAGTAAGTTGGACGCTATCGTAGAAGCTAGTAGCGTACGTTTACGTCCAATCTTAATGACGACTGCTGCGATGGTATTGGGTGTAGTGCCTCTAGTAATTGCCTCTGGTGCAGGCGCTGCTGGCCGTCAATCCATGGGGATCGTCATCTTTACTGGCTTATCAATTGGTACACTGTTTACACTTTTTGTAGTACCAGCTATGTACTTATTTATTGGCGCAGATCACCATCAGAAAAAATTCAAGCAACAGTAAATTATTCGTATCTGAAAAAGAGAAAAAGGGTGAACTAAGTTCACCCTTTTCTAGTTGAGACCCCTGATTCTGATGCTCTAGGAACTTTACTTTACTTCACAATATTGAGTTCTTTTTCTGCAACCACGCTGTACTTAGTATCCGCTTCTATGCGCTGCATCCATGTATCAATATTATGTAAAGAAGGGCGAGGGCCAGTTTGCTCTGGGAAGGTTTGATTTAATAAAATCCAACGGCTTACGCAAAGTACTAGCGGAATATCCCCGATACTGAATGCATTTCCAGAGCAATAGTGCTGGCTTGCCAGCTGCTGATCTAGCAATGTGAGTAGTGCATTGGTATCTTGATAAGCCTTACGAATTGCTTCGTTGTTTCGCTCGTTTTCAGGCGTACGAGTTAGCCCCAAAAAAGCGGTGCGTAATGCTGGCCACAAAGTTCCTAGTTGCCAGTCCATCCACTTCTCAGACTGATATTGAGTGGCAATATCGCTTGTTAAGCGCTTCGATTGATCGTACTGACGAACCAGGTATCGCAAGATCGTATTGGATTCCCAAAGTACCAGCTTACCGTCTTCTAAGGTTGGCACTAAGCCATTGGGATTAAGCGCTAGAAATTCAGGTGTACGATTTTTCCCAAAATGAAGGCCGGCATCAATGCGTTCAAAATCTTTCCCTTCCTCTAATCCTAACTCTGCAAGGCACCACAATACCTTTTGAACATTGATAGAACTTTTTCTTCCCCATAAGCGCATCATTTCAATTCCTATTCAATTATTTTTAAAGTGATGAATCTAAACCCATAAACTTGCTGTGTGCAAATATGAGTGGATGACTTGCTGGAGAGTGCTTTAGGTTGAGGACTTTCGCAACAATGATGTTATGGTCGCCGCCGGTATGCACTGATACGGTCTCGCATTCAAAGTAAGCGCAGCACCCTTCAATTTGGGTAAGCCCACTCACTGCAATTTTATGGGGGATACTAGTGAATTGATTTTCTTTCACGGTAGCAAAGTGCATCGCCATAGCTTCTTGCGAGCGTTCTAGTACATGAATTAATTGTTTGTGACCCACTTCAAAATTAGGCATCAAGCGCGAATGCTTCTTAAGACTCCACAAAATGAGTGGGGGCTCCAAGGAAACGGTATTAAAAGAGCTGATAGTGATGCCATGAGCATGCTGGTCCGCATCTAAGCAAGTAATCACAGTGACCCCGGTTGCAAAGGAAGAGAAGCCCTTGCGGAGCTCTTGTGAGGTAAATGGGGTCATCTTGCTTACTTGTTTAGGGGCTTACTGCGTTGCAGCCGGAATGGTAGTGCCTGGTATGGGGGTCAGAATTTCTTTCTCTTCAGCTTTAACGCATTTAAAGCGATATTCCTTGCCGGCCTTGGAAAGGAAGCTTGCGCCTTGGTAAAAGTCATTCTTACAAGTTGTGCTGGCAAAATCCATCACATCTTGTGGCGTTGCGCTGGAAGTGATCAGGCGCATATTGCCCATAGACATATTAATCTGGCTCGATGAGCAGCCAATCAGTGCTAGACCACAAGTTGAAGTTAATAGTAGAATTTTTTTCATGGAAACCTCCATAATCAGCAATGCTCGTTAGGATAAACCTATTACGTATTTGCTGTGGAGAATGCAGCGCTTTTAAAAGGAAGAGACATGTTTAAGGCTATTTTGGTAAATA
>CANGWT010000107.1 GCA_947457745.1 Burkholderiaceae bacterium
ATGCAGAGGCATACAAAATTGTTAAAGCTATTTTTGATAATCAGCTTGAACTTGTCCGCTCACATGCTGAGTACAGAAATATTAAGCTAGAGAACCAAAAAGCGAATGCCTCACCGATTGCTTATCATCCAGGTGCTTTAAAGTACTTTAAAGAAAAAGGTATCAAAGTAAACTAAGCCATATCGGGGTGAGTTAATCTCACCCCTTCTGCTTTAATGCCGTACATAAATATAAAAATAGATTGTTTAAGACATGAATCAAAATGTAATTGATAACGAAACCCAAGAAAAATTAGATGCCTTCATTAAGCAAGAAGAGGGCGATTCTAATGACTACAAGGGTCTGCTGGCTATATTCATTACGCTGGTGGCAATAGGTATGTCTTTATTTCATTTATATGCAGCCTACTCTATTGTTCCGACGCATCAACTCAGAGTCATCCACGTTGCCCTAGTCTTGTTTTTAGTGTTCTTAAGCTTTCCTATTGCCGCTCGTTTTAAAAACAAGTTGAAGTTTTGGGATGTTTTATTTGCCATAGGCTCAGTTGCCATCGCCTATTACATTCTGGCTGGCGGCGATGAACTGATGGACAGAAATACTGCCCCAAACTCTACTGACGTCATGATTGGTATTGCGCTCATCCTACTCATTCTAGAGAGCGTGAGAAGAACCAATGGCATGGTGCTTGTTACCGTTACAGTGCTTTTCTTGCTATATGCCTTCTTTGGCAACTACCTTCCCGCCCCATGGACTCACAAAGGTTATGACTTGGATAGGCTGGTGGGCTATATGTACATGAGTCTTGAAGGTATCTATGGCACCGCAGTCGACGTTTCTGCGACCCTGATTATTCTTTTCACTATCTTTGGTGCCTTTTTACAATTTACTGGCGCGGGAAAATTCTTCATTGACTTCTCTTTTGCTGCAATGGGCGGCAAATCATCTGGGGTGGGTAGAACGATTGTCTTGTCCTCATTCCTGATGGGTGGCCCATCAGGATCAGGTGTGGCAACTACCGTTACGGTCGGCTCTGTAGCTGCGCCTATGCTTGAAAAAGTAGGTTACGAAAAAAATGCCGCAGGTGGTCTTTTGGCTGCCGGCGGACTTGGTGCGATCATCTCACCACCAGTATTGGGAGCGGCCGCCTTTCTGATTGCTGACTTCCTCAAAATCTCCTACTTAGATGTGTTGCTCATGGCAACTATCCCCACGATTTTGTTCTACCTTGGCTTGTTTGTCATGGTTGAAATCGACGTACGTAAGTACGGTATGAAAAATATCCATTTTCCGTCCGCAGAAAGCGCCTGGCAGTTAACAAAAAAATATTGGTTTCATTTTTTCTCTTTAATTTCTATTGTAGTTTTTATGATGTTTGGCTTCTCGCCAGTAATGTCAGTCTTTTGGGCTACCGTGGTTTCTGCACTGTCTAGTATGTTGCGCGAAGATACCGCGATCATTCCATGGGCCTGGTTTAAAGGTAAGGAACCCATATTCTCTGGTCTTTATAATTCCAGTTTATCGAAGGCACTTTCATCTGGCTCTACAGGCGTATTAGCGATTGCAGCAACATGTGCGGGTGCAGGCCTTATCGTTGGTACTGTTACCCTCACTGGCCTAGGTCTCAAATTTAGCTCCATCGTGATTCAGTATGCGGGTGGCTCATTGCTGCTAACGGCCATTTTTACAGCATTGATTGTCTGGATCGTTGGCCTCGCGGTACCAGTAACCGCCTCTTATATTATTTGCGCTGTGATCGCTGCGCCGGCACTCATTAACTTAGGTGTGCCTGCATTTGCCGCGCACATGTTTATCTTCTATTACGCCGTACTCTCAGAGGTATCGCCCCCAACAGCCTTGTCTCCATTTGCTGCGGCCGCAATTTGCAAAGGTAATCCTTATAGAACTACTTTACAAACCTGGAAATACGTTGCCCCAGCAATTTTGGTGCCATTTATGTTTGTCCTCGATAAATCCGGCGTGAGCTTACTCCTGATGGGATCTACCAGCGCACTAGAGCAGGCCGACTGGATGCAGATTGCATGGATTTCATTTACTGCTGTAGTTGGCATCATTTGTTTAGCTGGCGGCTTACAGGGTTGGTTTATTGAAAAAACCAAAGTATTTGAGCGTGTCATTATGGTGATCTCCGGGGTGGCTTTAGCCTATCCCTCCACGGAGGCTGATCTCATTGGTTTTATTGGATTTGCTTTGGTACTCATCACCCAACTCATTACCCACTACAAACTGAATCCCAAATCCACCTGAACATATTGAAGTCGTTCAAGATCATAAAAAAATCCCGCCTCTTCAGCGGGATTTTTTATTACCGAGAATGTAAATGCATTAAATAATCTTCGTCCAAGCAGCTTTACCTGCATACTTTTTGATAGCAGTCTCATCAAACTCAAATCCTAAGCCTGGCGTCTTATGCAAGATCAAATCGCCATTCTTGAAGGTAAGCTGCTTATTAATCAATCTACGGAAGTTCAAGACCTGATCATCCAAGAAGAATTCCACAAAACGCGCATTTGGCGTTGCTGCTACTAAAGGAGCGTGCAAATCATGCATCCAGTGTGGACAAACAATCACCCCCTTTAAATCCGCATAAGCAGAAATACGACGCCACTCCGTGATACCGCCACAGACTGCCGCATCAGACTGCAAAATAGCGACGCCACCAGCTTCAATTAACTCTCTAAAACGCCAGCGTCCAGCCTCCATCTCACCGGTAGCAACATTGATCTTGGTTTGACGGGCTAAGGCCGCATGCAGGTCGATAGCATCTGGAGAAAATGGCTCTTCGATCCAATAGGGGTTGTAAGCTTCAAAGCGACGAATGTATTCAAGGGCAGTCGGCAGATCGCGCCAAGCATTGTTAGCATCTAAGGTCAGCAAAACATCCTCGCCTACAGCCTTACGAGCAGCCTTAACCCGTGCCTCTTCTTCTCTTGGGGATAGGCGCCCTACTTTCATTTTGACGGCCTTAAAACCCTGTTTTACATAGGACTCCATTTCTTTGCCCAACATGGCAGGTGTTTTACCATCAAGGTAGTAACCGCCGCTGGCATAAGCTGGAACGCGATCATCTACGACTGATCCTAAGTATTGGTGGAGGGGTAATTTTGCAGCACGGGCATTTAAGTCCCAAAGGGCAGTATCGAGAATTGAGATGGCGCGCATTACTGCACCGGCGCGTCCTTGCAAAATTGACTCGTTATACATATCTATCCACAGACCTTCGCTGCGATGACTATTTTGACCAATCAGTTTTGGGGCTAGTAATTGCTCAACTGCAATCTTGGCAATATCTCCACCCGCACTGCCGACATAGCAAAATCCAATACCTTCATTACCATCCTTACCCCGCACTTTAACCAAGCAATAGTGCCGCTCTGAAACCGTTCGAGTGGAAAAGGAGGTGACCTTATCTAGGGGCACCGCTACTGCAGCAACTGATACAGACTCAATAATGGGCATGAAAATTCCTTTAACGAAAAATTGATTGTATCTACAACTTTTGCCACTTTCCTTGACCAACTTCAATAGAAAATTGCTGCACTACAACATAAAAAACAGGGGGCTTGGCAACAATATTGGATAATTGAGTCGTGAAAAAAATAGCGGGCAAATTACCTCACTTATTGAGAAACGTCATCAACGTTGTCGGACTCTCTCTGATCGTATTTGTTACAAGCGCACAAGCACAACCAGCAAGTCAAACAAGTAAGGCTAGCAAAACCCCTCAGATAAAACAGAAAGCTGTCAGTGCTAGTAATAAACAGGCTGGCATTCAGTTGAAAGACAATTCACTCAATCGCTCCTCCAAAAGCACGGACTTAAATCCTGAATTATTTAAACGGATTGAGGGCGCGTATAGCAATGAAAGTGGTGCAAATCTGGACTATCGCGTCCAGCGTGGTTGCCTGCGTCGCAGCCTTAACGAGGAGAATCTTCCCGATAATCTGGGTCTAGAAAACCGAGAATTTAATGATTTCTTCAAATCTCAAACTAAAGGTTTTTTTAATCGGATGCGAGGTAATTGCATTCCTTATGCATTAGCCCTCGGCAAGCGCAACCGCTTCGAATCCTTGAGTGTGATGAACGGCCCGATGCAAGATGCCAAAACTGAGATTTGGACTTTTACGCCATCAGCAGCGGGTAACTTCTTAGTTCAGCAGGACTACCTCAGAGATGAGTCTAAGCGCTTTACGGAAATCCAATTGCCTCTGAGCGCTGTTTTATATGACCCCAAAAAAGTGGGTGATAAATTACCCGTTGAACTGGTTTGGGAACTGAACTCCATCATCAAGCAAATTTACCCCGAAGAAAATAATGCTCTTGAAAATACCAACAGCATTGTTCGTCTGATTGTGGACTTTGGTGATAAGGAACGCTGGGCTCAAATTTGGGCAGTGGAAATCATTGAACCCTCCTCTGGCGAAGTATTTGCCAGCGCATTTTGGGTTGAAAGAAGCGATATCCCCGGGGGCTTTTACACTGCCAGCGGAGAATCGATTGAACGTACCTTCTGGACTAATCCCCTGAGCTATCGACGCATCTCCCGCGGGGTTGGTAGCGTAAGGGCATCAAGCAAAAAAACTGTGGTGCCAAAGAACGGCAGCGCAGCTGTCGCCGCTCCCAAACAAAAATATCGGACCCATATGGGAATTGATTATTCGGCACCAATTGGGACACCAATCTTTAGTGTGGCCACAGGCAAAGTAGTGCATTTGGGTTCTAGTGGTGCGTTTGGCAACCTAATTATTCTTGAGCATCCTGGTAACTACCGCACCTACTATGCTCACTTGAGCAGCTACAACGCCGAGCTAGAAGTAGGTAATGAAGTACGGCGTGGCCTAGAGATTGGCTATGTCGGATCGACTGGGCGCTCCACCGGTCCTCATCTACATTTTGAATTGAGAAAGGATGGGGTTTATGTTGATCCCTACGCCGTAAAAACCCAGCTGGATTTGTGGAATATGCGCGATAGCGATAGTGGGTTACTAACTCGAGAAATTCTATTACTGGGTACGCCACCACTCAACTAAGAAATGTAAATTAGCAATTGAAAAGGGGTCCAATGGACCCCTTTATTGTTTATGCGCTAGGCATTAACCAAGTACCAATACCGGCAACTTGGAATGCACAATCACTTCGTGCGTTTCACTACCCAATAAGACGCTCTTAATACCAGTACGTTTGTGTGAGGCCATCACAATCACGTCAGCTTTCGATTTCTTAGCACCATCCAAAATACCCTCTGATAAATTGCTATTAGGGATATGAAGAGTGCTTGCTTTTACGCTAGCGCCTAATAAAAGAGAGGCCTTTTTAAAGACATCTTTGGCATAAGCCTCGCAGACCTTTTTATGGTCTTTTTGAGAAATTCCATAGCCCATAGAGCTATCGGAATACACCATCGGCGGCATTGGATCAGATACATAAACCAATGTCACTGCAGCTTTATCGGCCTTTGCAAGCTCAGCCACCTTTTTTAAGGACTTTTTACTCACATCTGAACCATCTACTGGAACTAATAAATGCTTGAACATATTGACTCCTGTTAAATTAACCCTAATACCTTTCATTCCATCATAATCTTTATTACTCAACTGTAAAAGCATAAAAAGGAAACTAAATTGCTCAAGTACTTTGCAGTGTATTTTTCATTTCTATTGTCACTGATCATCATTGATTTAATTTGGCTTCTTGGCATCGCCAAGAATCTCTATCGTGACGAAATGGGCTCGCTCATGTCTAGTGAGCCAAAATTGTGGGCAGGACTGGCTTTTTATCTCTTATATTCGCTTGGCGCATCGATTTTCGTGATCTTTCCAGCGATTTCAAAGCAGTCCTGGTTATATGCGGCGCAGTATGGAGCTCTATTTGGTCTCTTTTGTTATATGACTTACGATTTAACCAATCTTGCAGTGATTCGCGACTTTCCTATGCGCTTGGCATTTATAGACATTGCTTGGGGATCTGCTGTTACGGCACTATCCGCGACTATCGCCTACTGGGTTGGCAATCGGATGGCTTAACAGTCTCTCGCACATGCGTTTTTTCCACCCCAAGTTACTCGACTCCCTTAAGGGCTATAACGGCGCCCTTTTAAGCAAAGATGTATTGGCAGGCATCTCAGTTGGGGTAGTTGCACTACCTTTAGCAATGGCGTTTGCGATTGCTAGCGGACTCAAGCCAGAGGCTGGTATCTTTACCGCAATCATTGCAGGCGGATTCATTTCTGTCTTGGGCGGCAGTCGCGTGCAAATTGGTGGGCCAGC
>CANGWT010000108.1 GCA_947457745.1 Burkholderiaceae bacterium
GAAAAAGCAGTACGTCGCATTAAAAAGGGTGAAGATCCGGTTGAGGTTTTATCCATCATGGCTCAGGCCTTGGCTAACAAATTTATGCATGCACCTATTAATGCGTTACAAAATTCACCGAATAATGAGATTGAAGACTTTAAGCGAATTCTTTCTAGCATCTACTCTCAAAAATAATTACGGTATTGAATATGCTCAAGGCAACTAACCTACTTCATACAATTAACTCTTCACAAGAATTAAAGCAGCTCGAGCAGTCTCAATTGCCACTATTGGCAGATGAATTACGTGAATTTATCCTTCAGTCCGTTGCTAGTACTGGTGGGCACCTATCCTCTAATTTGGGAACAGTGGAGTTAGCAATTGCCTTGCATTATGTTTTTGATACTCCTGAAGATCGCATTGTTTGGGACGTAGGGCATCAAAGTTATGCCCATAAAATTTTAACTGGGCGCAGAGAGATGATGCCAAGTTTACGCCAGTTTGGAGGTTTATCTGGGTTTCCGAAACGCTCAGAAAGTCCATATGATGCTTTTGGCACAGCACATTCTTCCACCAGTATTTCAGCGGCTCTTGGGATGGCGGTGGCCAGCAAAGTCAAAGGGGAGAAGCGTAATGTAATAGCAGTGATTGGGGATGGCTCAATGAGCGCTGGCATGGCCTACGAAGGCTTAAATAATGCCGGGGTTGATAAATCGATCCCCTTAATTGTGATTCTGAATGATAACGAAATGTCGATTTCTCCAGCTGTTGGTGCTCTTAATCGATATTTAGCAAAACTGATTAGCGGCTCACTTTATGGCGCCACTAAAAAAGGCTTGGATAAGATGCTTTCCTACACGCCTCCATTGAGAGAGTTTGCGAAACGACTTGAAGGACATGCCAAAGGGATGATTGGCCCGGCCACTATTTTTGAGGAGTTTGGTTTTGACTACTATGGCCCAATCGATGGACATAATCTTGCTGATCTGATTGTCACACTCAGTAATTTGAAAAAAATTGCCCAGACTGATGGGCCACAATTCTTGCATATCGTTACCAAAAAAGGCAAAGGATACGAGAGGGCAGAGTCCAATCCAATTTCATATCATGGCCCTGGAAAATTTAATCCTAGTGAAGGCCTTAAGCCTTCGGCGCCAGGCAAAAAAACCTACACCGAAGTCTTTGGTGAGTGGCTCTGTGATATGGCTGGGCAAGATGAACGTCTGATTGGTATTACGCCAGCAATGCGCGAGGGCTCCGGTTTAGTTCGGTTTGAGAAGGAATTTCCTAATCGTTACTTTGATGTCGGAATTGCAGAGCAGCATGCGGTTACTTTTGCGGCTGGTATTGCCTGTGAAGGACTAAAGCCAGTAGTGGCCATCTACTCTACCTTTTTACAAAGAGGCTACGACCAGCTAATACACGATGTGACTTTGCAGAATTTGCCAATCGTCTTTGCCATTGACCGAGCTGGTATGGTCGGTGCAGATGGGCCAACCCATGCCGGTGTATTTGATGTTGCATTTTTAAGATGCCTGCCGAACCTAGTTCTTATGACGCCATCAAATCAAGCGGATTGTAGAAATATGCTGACGACTGCTTTTAGTTTGAATGGCCCCTCTGTAGTGCGCTATCCACGCGGATCCGGAGAGGGCCCAGAGGCATCTCAGATACTCGAGACCATTCCCATTGGAAAGGGAACTATTACACGTAGGATAAAAAATGCAGAAGCCGTTGAAAAAAAGATTGCCTTTGTTTGCTTCGGCCCATTGCTCTACAGTGCAATGAAAGCGGCAGAAGAACTAGATGCCACTGTTGCTGATATGCGCTTTGTGAAGCCCTTGGACGAAGCCTTGCTATTAGATCTTGCAAAAAATCATGATGCTTTGGTTTTTATTGAAGACAGCGCAATTCAGGGTGGAGCAGGTAGCGCCTGTTTAGAGGTACTGTCTAGCCATCATGTTCAGATCCCAACTCTACAAATTGGCTTGCCTGATGAGTATGTTGAGCACGGCGATATCAATCTGCTCTTAGATTTATATGGATTGTCCCCGAAGAAAATCCAGATCAAAGTACAAGAGCATTTTCAATTAACACCTTAACCACCTTACTTTTATGTTTAAAAAAGAAAACGTACATATCAACGGCTTATCAAAAGAGAAAAAGTGGGAATATATTGGTAAACCTGTGGCCATCATATTTGGTAGTCTGAACCTATCTATTCTGATATTTTTCTTGATCTACTATTACGCTTAAGTACTGAGATGAAGGCCTATTCAATTCTATGATGCGTAAGAAGATGGTAGCGCCATTAGCCTGGGGTTTAACGGTAGCAATTTTGGGCGGTCTATCGACAGATCTAGGTCCATGGTACCAAGCTTTAAAAGAGCCCTTTTGGAAGCCTCCCGATATGGCATTTGGACCAATCTGGTCAACTATCTTTATTTTGTCTGGGGTAGCTTGGGTAGGGGCAAAACATTGCACTTCAGATCTTGTAATTCTGAACCGCTTAAATATTCTTTTTTGGGTAAATGGTTTGCTAAATATCCTTTGGAGTGTTTTATATTTTCGTTTACAAAGACCGGACTGGTCTTTATATGAGTCCGTATTTTTATGGCTTTCAGTGCTTGCCATATTGCTGACGATCAGAAAGATTTCTCCTAAATATAGCCTGTATATGCTGCCCTATTTAATATGGGTGAGCATTGCCATTGTTTTAAATTGGGACACGGTTCAACTCAATGGACCCTTTAATTAAAACTTCAGTAGGCTAAGCTTTTAGACGCTATGGTCGTTTAATACGCCGTAGAACGCATTTCATAGTCAAACTTTACTAGGCTCAGCAGATAATTTCTCAGGCTAGTAGAATTTAAATGACTAATAAAAATTAAAGAGCCTCATATGAGCCACTACCAACCCATTAATGCATCTGACAGAGTGGCACTTTTCTTTACAAAAAGTATGCGATTTTTTGCAGATACTTTTTTTCAAAAAAGATATGGTCACCGCGCAGTTGTTCTTGAAACAGTTGCAGGCGTCCCTGGCATGGTTGCTGGAATGTGGACGCATCTAACCAGTTTACGAAAAATGAAAACGGGCTATGGCCCTAAGATTCGTACTTTATTGGATGAGGCGGAGAATGAAAGAATGCACTTGATGACTTTCATTGAGATTGCCAAGCCAAATGCATTCGAGCGTATTTTGGTCTTGATTGCTCAGGCAATATTCTGGAATATGTTCTTTCTTATCTACGTTTTTTTTCCAAGAACAGCTCACCGAATTGTTGGATATTTTGAAGAGGAGGCGGTGTATTCCTATACAGAGTATTTGCGAGAAATTGATGGTGGAGCATTACCGAATATTGCTGCGCCCAAAATCGCCATTGACTATTGGAACTTGCCAGAGAATGCAACGTTGCGTGATGTTGTGATTGCTGTTCGAGAAGATGAAGCAAAACATCGTGATGTCAACCATGAATTTGCTAGTGAGTACGACCGCTAGCATTTTAAATCTATCTACTTCAAGGCTGCAATGGGCGCTTTACCTCAATAAAAGAAATAAGCTAGTCATTGCGATGAGCCCATATAAAAATAGATAAATTTTTAGATCCTTGAAAACAATATCTCTTGGAATTTTTTTATATTTTAGAAGATATGCATGATAAATGACCGGTGAAATTAAAATCACTCCAAATTCAATGAACAGCTCTAGTTTTACACCAGTCATCTATTTAATAAATTTATTTTTTGAGAATATTAACAAGGCAGCAGATATGATGCCTAGGGAAAAGAGTAAAAAAGAGCCTGTTTTCACAAAGACGGCAAAACCCAATAGCACCAGGCCAAATATCAATAATCCTAATTTATCTCTAGACATTAAATTACCTCCTGAATTATTGAATTTCTTCTAGTTCGTATTCGGCATAAAGAAAACCTAATTTAGGCTGCAGTCATCTGAACTTTGGAATATTGCCAGATCATTGCTGTTCCTATGCTACAAGCTCTATTACCTGCGTACAATACCTTACAGCCAATTCTTTTGCACTTATTTTATAAATGATCGAGTTACGTCAAACTGCTCTTGAAATACTGGTACTTAATGATGCCCAAATCAAAGTAAGTCGAGTGTTTAGGCTATTTGAAGATTATCGGCGACAACTTGTCGGACTTAATCTTTCGGTGACTTTTGATTCTCAAGATCTTGAGTTGCCAGGCCGTCCTGAAAAGCCCAAACTGATTCCACCGCTGCAGGTTCCCAAAAGAAGAATGGATAGCATAGAGGGCAGAGCATCATTACTGCATTCACTTGCACATATTGAATTCAATGCCATGAATCTTGCTTTAGATGCCATTTGGCGTTTCCCTGATATGCCTAAGCAATATTACGAAGATTGGCTTCAGGTTGCTAAGGAAGAGTCTTACCACTTCACTCTAATAAATGAATACATTCAGACGCTGGGATTTAAGTACGGGGATTTTCCTGCTCATAATAGTTTGTGGGAGATGGTTGAGAGAACTACGGATTCAGTGATTGCCAGAATGGCGCTAGTACCCAGAACTATGGAAGCGAGAGGGCTTGATGCGGTTCCTGCAATTCGGGATAGGTTTAAGCAAATCAAAGATGCCAAGGCGGTAGAGATACTAGAGATTATTCTCCATGATGAAATTGGCCATGTATTTATTGGGAATCGTTGGTTTAATTTTTTATGCGGTAATAGTGGTTTATCCCCCGTCATTACCTATAGAGAACTAGCCAAAAAATATCAGGCGCCCACTTTGAGGGGGCCATTTAACTTTGTAGCACGTCAGCAAGCAGGATTTACTGCAGAGGAATTGGATTTGCTGCGATCTCTTAGCGATAAACGGTCGCAATCAGTATGAAAATTTTGAGTCTCATCCCACCGATGACGCAGCTCAATACGCCGTATCCATCAACAGCTTATCTCACTGGGTTTTTACGATCCCAAGGATTTAATGCTGTTCAAGAGGATTTGGCATTGGCATTAGTGCTCGGGTTTTTTACTGTTGATGGCTTGGCAGAGGTGAGAGATGCAGCATTAAAGTTGCCTGAAGAAAATCGTAGTACGAGTGTCAACTTTTTCCTGGATTATTTCTCGGATTATCAATGCACCATTACCTTAGCCATTGCATTCTTACAGGGACGTGACAGCACTCTTGCTCATCGTATCAATAGTCGAGCTCTGTTACCAGAGGGCCCACGGTTTGTTCCCTTAGATACCTATGGTGACGAGGAGGGTAGTGATTCATTAGCTTGGGCATTCGGAGCTTTGGGCTCTCAAGATCGAGCACGCCACCTGGCAACACTTTATCTTAACGATTTATCAGATGTATTGCGGGATGCGGTTGATACTCGTTTTGAGTTTGTCCGTTATGCGGAGTCTTTAGCAAGTAGCCAGCCGACCTTCACACCTTTGGCACAAGCTTTGGCAGCGCCGCCAACTTTAATGGATCGTCACCTCCAAGGACTTACCAAAACTGCTATTAATAAACATCAACCGAGTTTGGTGTTGTTGTCAGTTCCATTTCCCGGTGCGATGTATGCTGCATTACGTATTGCTCAAACGATGAAGGAAAGTTATCCAAGCATCAAGATTGGCCTCGGTGGTGGCTACGTTAATACTGAATTGCGTGAACTCACTGACCCACGGATCTTTGATTATGTGGATTTCATTACCTTAGATTCTGGTGAGAGACCTTTATTGGCTTTAATCGAGCATCTGAGTGGTAAGCGTTCACCAGAACGCTTGGTGCGCACCTTCATTCGAAATGCCGACAATACAGTGCGTTATATCAACTGGCAAGAGCCTGACGTTCCCTTTGGGGACGTTGGTACCGCCACTTGGGATGGTTTGCCATTAGATTCATATCTATCATTATTAGATATGCTTAATCCGATGCATCGGCTTTGGAGTGATGGCCGTTGGAATAAGTTGACCGTTGCTCATGGCTGTTATTGGAAAAAATGTAGCTTTTGCGATGTGAGCTTAGATTACATCTCGCGTTACGAAACTGCTTCAGCCAGTCTATTGGTTGATCGTATCGAGGCAATTGTTGCGGAAACCGGTCAAACTGGATTTCATTTTGTAGATGAGGCTGCACCACCGAAGATTTTGAAATCGCTTGCTGAGGAATTAATTCGTCGTAAGGTGATCATTTCTTGGTGGGGCAATATTCGTTTTGAAAAGACCTTTACTCCTGAGTTATCCGAATTGCTCGC
>CANGWT010000109.1 GCA_947457745.1 Burkholderiaceae bacterium
ACATCCACTCGCTTGACTTTGCCTGCTTTGGCATCGTCCATGAATTGAGAATACGTGACTTGATTCTGGTCTTTAGGTTTGTCGAACTGTTTAAAAACAGTGAACAAGACCAAACCCACAATGAGCCACACACCGATTTTTTGCAACATATTGCTATTCAAAAGGATACCTTTGCCGGATTAATCCGGGAGTTAAAGCGGATTGCTATACCTAAGTATTTGATTCTACTACTAGGCTTTTTCAATAGCGAAGAGCTAATTTATTTTATAAACCCCTTTTTTTGGGGGGTTATTTGGCTACTTTAAGGTCTCGGCCAAGTAAAAAGATTTCTGAAGACTTGGCTCTAGAGGCTTTTGGCTTTCTGGAAGCCACTGTTTTAAAGACCTTTTTAAAGGATTCCACAATCTGGCTATAGCCACTACCGTTAAAGCACTTAATTAATAGAGCCCCGTCAGACTTCAGGTGCTGAACCGAAAAATCTAAGGCAATTTCAGCCAAAAAGGCCATTCGGGCTGCATCTGCCACCCCCACGCCGGATAAATTGGGGGCCATATCGGACATCACAAAATCGACTTTTCCATCTGCATTTGCTGGTAAAAGTGCCTCTAGTGCCTTTAAACCCTCATCCTCGCGGAAATCCCCCTGAATAAAGGAAACGTCCGCAATATCCTCCATTGGTAAAATATCGATCGCAATAATGATTCCATCTGGCTTGCCGGATTCAATATTGGGATTATTTTTACCGAGCTCAGTCAGGCGATTGCGGGCGTACTGAGACCAGCTCCCAGGAGCGCTTCCCAGATCCACAATTGTCATGCCGGCTTTAATGAGTCGATCCTGCTCATCAATTTCGCTCAGCTTATAGACGGCTCGTGCGCGATAACCCTCTTTTTGGGCCATCTTCACGTACGGATCATTGAGATGATCCTGCAACCAACTTTTATTAAATTTATTCTTTGCCACAACTTACCCACTTTCGCCGTCCATTTTCCTTGTTTATGCTCTACAAGGCAAAAGGAATTGACTGGAAACATCTTGATATTGACTCAAATCAGGCCCAAAGCCCTGTTTTACAAGCCCCAATGCTCTATCATCGAGTCCATGACTGCACTTACCATCACTCCCGCACAACGTAAATCTCTTAAAGCCGATGCTCATGGGCTTAGCCCAGTCGTCATGATTGGTAGCGATGGCCTTACCCCAGCCGTTATGAAGGAGGCTAAATCAGCCATCTCTCATCACGGCTTGATTAAAGTTCGCGTCTTTGGCGACGATCGTGCAGCACGCATCGCTATCTATGAAGAGCTCTGTGACAAACTGGGTGCTGCACCCGTTCAGCACATTGGAAAATTACTGGTGCTCTGGAAGCCGATTGATATTGTCGATGCCGCACTCGTGAATTTGAGTAGATCTAGCAAACAAACTAAAAAGACATTACAAGCACCCCGCACTAAGCGCCAACCAAATCGCGTAGTAGCGAAAGCTGGTGTTCGCACTAGCACTTCTGAGAGATCAGATCGACGCTCAGCTGCTAGCAAGTCGCCTTTTGAAAGAGCGGCTGCGGTCAAAAGTGCTGCCCCTAAGAAACGGGTTTTACGTGCTGATGCTGCTGAATCAAAAATTGGTTGGTCATCACCGGGTTACCGTAAGGCAGTTGCAGCACCTGCCCCCATTAAGAAACGCAAGGTGCGCATGAGTAGCACCAAGAAGAAATCATTGGGCTCTTGAGCTCTGGAGTATTAAAAATGTTGCCGCCAAAAAACGTCGCTAGTCGGCGTTTTTTATTGTCTTTCTTTTGGCTTACTTTTTTTACCTACTTTTTTTACTTATCTCTTAGTTAATCGCCAAACTAAAAAGATTCCTAAAAGACTCTGCAACATAAACAGAATACTGGACACGCCATGCAGCCGTCCAAACAAAGTGGCTGAAGGAGAAAGCATTACTGGCATACCTTGAAGTAGAGCATCATCTCGCAAGGTGTTCATCCAGGGGATCAAGATAAAGCTAGCTGCGATTGCGCAGACTAAGATTGCTAACAAGATCCAACGAATCAGTCTGAATTGATTAAGACCACGATTAACCAAGAGATTAGCCAAAACCATCAAACCAATGCACACAATCAAGCTGAGATAGGCTTCTAATTTAAAGATGCTGCCAGCAACCATTCCGGCAACTTGGCGATCGGTCATGGTGCTGAAGATAGCCGGAGCAACCAAATAACCTACCGCGAGTAAGCTGCCAACCCACAGGCCTGCAATCAGAATAAACAGTCTTTGAGCTACCGGGTGATTCGGAGTCTCTAAAGTCTGCATATGGACCCTGCTTTGTATTAGATGTAACGAACCGCGAGAATCTCTACTTCGCGATTACCACCAGGAGCCTGAACCGCAACTACATCACCCTCTTCTTTGCTAATTAAGGCACGAGCAATGGGTGAACTGATAGAGATCTTGTTGAGGGCAATATCAGCCTCATCATCACCCACAATTTGATAAGTGAGCTTGGTGCCATCTTCTAAGTCCTCAAGATCTACAGTAGCACCAAATACTACGCGGCCATTCACATCCAAAGTAGCCGGATCAATGATTTGCGCTGCAGATAACTTGCCTTCAAGCTCCTGAATACGACCTTCAATAAAACCTTGCTTCTCCTTAGCAGCGTCGTACTCGGCATTCTCAGAAAGGTCACCTTGTGCGCGCGCTTCAGAGATGGCGTTAATCACGGATGGGCGTTCAACATGCTTTAAGCGATGCAGCTCTTCTTTGAGCAGCTCTGCACCACGCTTGGTAATAGGGATTGTGTTCATGCTTCTTACCTCATTTAATTTAATTGAGAGTCTTGTGTAGATTTTGCAATGAATACACCTCAAGTGACCCTTTACTGCCATTTTGCGAAGTCATTAAACCATCCATTACTGCTCGTGCTGCACTAATCGTAGTGTAGTAAGTCACGTTGTTGGCTTGAGCGCTTGTCCGAATGGAGCGTGAATCTGCAATTGCAGTACGGGTCTCATCAACAGTGGTAAATACCAGAGAGATCTCACCATTCTTGATCAAGTCAACAATGTGTGGGCGACCATCCTTAACTTTATTGACTACGCGTACAGGTAAGCCAGCTGCCTCAATAGCTGCAGCAGTACCTTTAGTCGCAACCATAGGGAATCCCAATTGGTGCAAAAGCTTAGCTACCTCAACCGCCTTTGGCTTGTCGCTATCTTTCACGGTTAACAACACAGTGCCACTCTTAGGCAATTTAATTCCTGCGCCTAATTGTGATTTGAAGAGCGCTTCACCGAAAGTCTTACCAACACCCATCACCTCGCCAGTAGAACGCATCTCAGGTCCTAGGATCGGATCAATACCTGGGAATTTGTTGAATGGGAACACGGCTTCTTTTACCGAGTAGTAAGCAGGCTTCACTTCATGCAGAATGCCCTGCTGTTCTAGAGTCTGACCCACCATGCAGCGCGCTGCAATCTTGGCTAACTGCAAACCAGTTGCTTTCGATACGAACGGAACGGTACGAGAAGCGCGCGGGTTCACCTCAAGTACATAGATGACATCCTTACCATCGACATGCTGAATCGCAAACTGCACGTTCATCAAACCAACTACGTTCAAACCTTTGGCCATCGCTGCGGTTTGACGTTTAATTTCTGCAATCGTCTCGTCTGATAAGGAATATGGTGGCAAGGAACAGGCAGAGTCACCTGAGTGAACACCAGCTTGCTCAATGTGCTCCATTACGCCACCGATAAACACATGCTGACCATCACTAATGCAGTCGACATCACACTCAATCGCATCGTTCAGGAAGCGATCTAGCAATACTGGTGAATCATGGGACACTTTGACCGCTTCACGCATATAACGCTCAAGATCACGGCCATCATGAACGATTTCCATAGCGCGGCCACCCAATACGTAGGAAGGACGAACTACCAATGGGTAACCAATTTCCTCAGCAAGCTTCAGAGCTTCATCTTCCGCACGGGCAGTACGATTAGGCGGCTGACGCAAATTCAACTCATGCAATAACTTCTGGAAGCGCTCACGATCTTCTGCCGCATCAATCATATCTGGTGATGTACCGATAATGGGAACGCCATTAGCCTCGAGATCCAAAGCCAGCTTCAATGGAGTCTGGCCGCCGTACTGGACGATCACACCTTTTGGCTTTTCAATTGCCACAATCTCTAGGACATCTTCCAAGGTCAAAGGCTCAAAGTACAAACGATCAGAAGTATCGTAGTCAGTAGACACTGTTTCTGGGTTGCAGTTCACCATGATGGTTTCATAACCATCTTCGCGCATTGCCAAGGCTGCGTGAACGCAGCAGTAGTCAAACTCAATACCTTGACCGATACGGTTAGGACCACCGCCCAAAACCATAATCTTATCTTTAGTGCTTGGCTGAGATTCACACTCGCCATGCTCTGCTTCATAGGTGGAGTACAGATACGCGGTGTTCGTAGAGAACTCAGCAGCACAAGTATCTACTCGCTTGTAGACCGGAACTACTTTGAGGCGATGACGTGCTGCACGAACGGAAGAAGCATCCACTCCAAGCAACTTCGCCAAGCGACGATCAGAGAAACCTTTTTGCTTAATGAAACGCAACTCAGGCGCTGACAAGCTATCGAGCTTGCGCTGCTTGAGTTCAGCCTCCATGATGATGAGCTCTTCGATTTGTTCCAAGAACCAAGGATCCACCTTGGTCTCGTTGTAAACCTCATCCAAGCCCATACCCATCCGGAAAGCATCCGCCAGATACCAAATACGATCTGGGCCTGGCTCGCCGATTTCTTGAATGATGTCATCCAAATCTGTGGAAACTTCATCAAGGCCATCAACACCCACCTCTAAACCACGAAGTGCTTTTTGGAATGATTCTTGGAATGTGCGGCCAATAGCCATCACCTCACCGACTGACTTCATCTGTGTTGTTAAGCGAGAATCTGCTTGGGGGAATTTCTCAAAGGCAAAACGAGGGATCTTCGTTACTACGTAATCGATTGATGGCTCAAAGGATGCTGGGGTTGCACCACCAGTGATGTCATTCTTCAGCTCATCTAGGGTGTAACCCACTGCTAGCTTCGCAGCAATCTTGGCGATTGGGAAACCGGTTGCTTTTGAGGCCAAGGCAGATGAACGTGAAACACGTGGATTCATCTCAATGACGATCATGCGGCCGTCAACTGGATTGATCGAGAACTGCACGTTTGAACCACCAGTATCTACACCAATCTCACGCAAGACCGCAATCGAGGCGTTACGCAGAATTTGATACTCTTTATCCGTCAAGGTTTGTGCGGGAGCAACCGTGATCGAGTCACCAGTATGCACACCCATTGGATCTAAATTTTCAATTGAGCAAACGATGATGCAGTTATCGGCACGATCACGCACCACTTCCATCTCAAACTCTTTCCAACCCAAGAGGGACTCTTCAATCAAAAGTTCACGGGTTGGCGATAAATCTAAACCGCGCTTGCAAATCTCTTCAAACTCTTCGCGGTTGTAAGCAATACCACCGCCTGATCCGCCCATGGTGAATGAAGGCCGAATGACCACTGGGAAACCTAAACTGTCAGTCTCTTTCTGAATACGTTGCTGCACTTCATGTGCCTCATCCATGGAATGCGCAATGCCAGACTTTGCAGAACCCAGACCAATCTTGGTCATCGCATCTTTAAACTTTTGACGGTCTTCCGCTTTATCAATCGCCTCTGGTGAAGCGCCAATCAGTTCGCAACCGTATTTCTCGAGGACGCCGTGGCGATGTAAATCGAGTGCGCAGTTCAAAGCAGTTTGACCGCCCATGGTTGGCAAAATAGCATCGGGTTTCTCAGTAGCAATAATGCGCTCTACCACTTCCCAAGTAATCGGCTCGATGTAAGTTACATCTGCCATCTCAGGATCAGTCATGATGGTGGCAGGGTTGCTGTTTACTAGAATGACTTTGTAACCCTCATCACGCAAAGCTTTACAAGCTTGCGCACCAGAATAGTCAAACTCACAGGCCTGACCAATCACAATTGGACCGGCACCAATAATCAGGATGCTCTGAATGTCGCTACGCTTAGGCATTATTTGCCCCCCTTATTACCAACAGCGGCAGCATTCATGAGCTCCACAAAACGATCAAATAAATAGGCAATATCGTGAGG
>CANGWT010000110.1 GCA_947457745.1 Burkholderiaceae bacterium
CACGATGCTTTGCCGGCACAGACATGCGGCCTTTTGCATCTAAATTGAGAGCTGACGCACCTTGAAACACCATTTACCCCACTTTTTCACACTTCCTCCCACTTTAGAGGATCGTAATAAGAGGGTCAAGTGTTTTTGGCTTATTTTTTAGGAAATTTCCTAGTGATTACAAACACTTAGCGTCATGTGTTGATAAAATGGTGCTTATAAAAATGCTACTTGAAACAATGGCTTGGAAAATATACTTAAGAATAGGTCTTAGCTATTTAAGCTAATAATAGGTAAATATACTGTGTTAATAAACAGTACTTTAAATAAAAATACGCTAACCAATTAATTTAGAACTAGATTTTGTAAGCAGTTGTTGTCATGACTTTTGACATCAACTGCATTAACTTCTGAATCTGCTCAGGCAAGCGAGCTCCGCCTGCCAAAATTGCAGCCTGTCCATGCTCAATTTCATCGATGCGCATTTGCTCAACGATGGCACGAGAACGTTCATCTTCTGCAGGCAATGTTGCGAGATGACTCTCAAGGTGATTCTCCACCTGTTTTTCAGTTTCAGCAACAAATCCTAGGCTCCACTTATCACCCGCCAAGCCAGCAGCCAAGCCGATTGCAAAGGATCCTGCATACCAAATTGGGTTGAGATAACTAGTGTGTGAGCCCAGCTCTTGGAGGCGTGTTTCGCACCAAGCCAAATGATCCATTTCTTCTTGGCCAGAGTCATCTAACATCTGCCGAATTTCAGGGTTGCGAGCTACTAATTTTTGAGATTGATAAAGCGCTTGGGCGCAGACCTCGCCCACGTGATTAACGCGCATTAATCCAGCCGCATGTTCTCGCTCTTTAGCATCCAATAATCCGCTTGATGGGGTATTTGAACCCGGGACTGGACGATGGGCATGAGCACCCCCGACTACCGAACGCAGGGCTGTGTCAAACTCAATAATGAAGCGATCGATTAAGGCCATAGGCTTTTACAAGTCAGACTAAAACCTCTGTTTTACAGCTCTGCTTAGTCTTCAAACCTAGCTCAGCCAATAGCTCACGGTCTTGTTCTGCCTCGGGATTACCAGTAGTGAGTAGTTGCTCACCATAAAAAATCGAATTGGCGCCAGCCTGGAAACACATGGCCTGAACTGCCCTACCCAGCTCCTGACGTCCAGCCGAAAGACGCACTCGTGCACGCGGCATAGTGATACGAGCTACAGCAATAGTTCTTACAAATTCGAGTGGATCCAAGGGCTTTTGATCTGCCAAAGGGGTTCCTGCTACAGGAACTAAATGGTTGATCGGGACTGACTCTGGATACGGGCTTAAATTAGCCAAACGGGCTAAGAAGGCTGCGCGCTGCTCACGAGATTCCCCCATACCCACAATACCGCCACAACACACCGACATACCTGCAGCACGCACATGAGAAATCGTGTCTAAACGGTCTTGATAACCCCGAGTAGAGATGACTGAGCGATAGAAGTCCTCGCTGGTATCCAGATTGTGGTTGTAGAAATCCAGGCCTGCCTCTTGGAGGGCTTGAGCCTGATTCGGCTCCAGCATCCCCAGAGTCGCACAGGTTTCAAGGCCCAAAGCCTTGACGCCCTTAATCATGGCTGTGACTTTTTCAATATCCCGGTCTTTGGGTTCCCGCCAAGCGGCGCCCATGCAAAAGCGGTTCGATCCAGCAGCTTTGGCAGCTTTGGCAGCCTCAAGCACCTCATCCAGATCCATCAACTTGTTTGCCTTGACATCAGTGTCATAACGAGCAGCCTGAGGACAATAGCCACAATCCTCGGGGCAGCCTCCGGTCTTGATTGACAAAAGGGTAGCCAATTCCACATCAGCATCAGGGAAGTTGGCACGATGAGTCTCTTGTGCCTTGAACATCAAATCACTAAATGGAAGGGCAAATAGAGCCTCAATCTGGCCTACTGACCAAGCACCCGAAGCATCTACCTCTTTATGCAAATCCTTTTGAGACTTGACTTGGGTGAGGGGTTTTTCAATAGTTTGGGTGGCCTGCATGGTCGAATTCCAGAAAATAGATCAATTCAAGGCATAAACATAACAGATACAGGCCTAAATTAGGAAAAACTAGTGGTCAAATACCAAACATGAAGCTTATTTCTGATCCAAATCAAACCTCTCTGGTTGATCGCAGCCTAGATGCCGTGTGGCATCCCTGCACTCAGATGAAGCATCACGAGTCATTGCCATTAATTGCCATTACTAAAGGTAAGGGTGCTTGGCTCTTTGATGACCGAGGCAATGCCCTCCTAGATTGCATCAGCTCTTGGTGGACTAATCTGTTTGGGCACAGCAACCCACGTATCAACCAAGCCATTTCGAGTCAGCTTGAAAAAATTGAGCATGTCATGCTCGCCGGATTTACCCACCCTCCTGTTGTGGAGCTCTCCGAGAAACTATCCGCTTTAACTCAAGGCCATTTGGGTCACGTATTTTTTGCATCGGATGGTGCGTCTGCTGTAGAGATTGCTTTGAAGATGAGCCACCACTTCTGGCTACTCAATAATCAGCCCCAAAAGAAAAAATTTATCTGCCTAGAAAATGGCTACCACGGTGAAACTTTAGGTGCATTAGCAGTGACCGATGTTGCGATCTTTCGAGAGGCATACGGATCACTATTGCAAGATGTTTTCACCGTGCCTTCACCTGATGCACGAAAAGCCCAGCCTGGTGAAAGTTCTGACGATGTCGCCATGCGGGCAGCAAAAACATTAGAAGAGCTACTAGAGACAGAGCATCAAAATATCGCCGCCATCATTATTGAACCACTTGTTCAATGCGCTGGACAAATGGCAATGTACTCTCCTGAATATTTACGCTTAGTAAGATCGCTCTGTGATCGTTACAACATACACCTCATCGCTGATGAGATCGCAGTAGGCTGCGGTCGATCAGGAAAGTTTTTTGCTTGTGAGCATGCGGGAATTTGGCCAGACTTCTTAACGCTTTCTAAAGGCATCAGTGGTGGATACCTACCGTTGTCACTCTCTATGACAACTGACAAAATTTATCGGGCCTTTTATGGCGATCAAATGCAACAGGGTTTCTTGCACTCACATTCCTACACAGGCAACCCATTAGCATGCGCTGCCGCACTCGCCTGCCTAGAAATCTTCGAAACTGAATCTGTTCTTGAAAAAAATCTTGAGCGCAGTAAAGATCTGGCTAGTGCATTTGCCTGGGCAAAAGTAGATCCTCGTATTGAACATTGGCGCCAGCAGGGCATGATCCTGGCATTTGATGTCAAGTCTGAATCACTCCAACGTAAAAATACTTTTTCACGAGAGATGTTCTCAGCAGGGATGGCAGAGGATATTCTCGTCAGACCAATTGGTAATACGATTTACGTCATGCCGCCGTACATTCTATCTACTGAAGAAGCGATGCAAATGGGCGCCTCTGTACAAAGGGCTCTAAATCAGGTGCTGGCATGAGTTCATACTTTAAAGCTCGCGATATGGCAGAGCATCAGATTGCCGACCTAGATGTGCAATTACTCAGACGTAAATTACGCACCACCGAGTCACCCTGTGATACCAAGGCTCGGGTTGACCAACGAGAACTCAAAGTGTTTTGTAGTAACGACTACTTAGGTCTGGCTAATCACCCTAAATTAGTTGCTGCACTTGCGGAAGGTGCAAAATTATATGGAGTTGGTAGCGGTGCATCACACTTAATCAGCGGCCATAGCGTTGCGCATGACTTACTTGAAAAAAAATTAGCAGCTTGTGAGAGTAAACATATTCCTAATGCAAGAGCGTTGTTTTTTAGTACCGGCTATCTTGCAAACATCAATGCAATTACCGGTCTCAGTAGACTTGCCAATCAAGGTGAAGTCAGTATTTATTCGGCCAAACTCAATCATGCTTCTTTGATTGATGGTGTGCGTCTAGCAAGTTCACAAACTAAAGCCAAAGTGACTTTGTTTGATCATCAAAATCTTGATTTTCTAGAAGAAGCATTAAAGCAAGATGCGCACCCACTCAAATTGATTGTGGTCGATGGCGTTTTCAGCATGGATGGGGATATCGCGCCCATAAAAAATCTACTTGATCTTGCCGAACAATATGATGCGCTACTGATGGTGGATGATGCACATGGTTTTGGCGTGCTTGGCGAACATGGCCATGGCATTTTGGAGCAATCGGGTGTGCATTCAGAAAGAATGATTTACATAGGCACGCTTGGCAAAGCAGCTGGCGTCAGTGGTGCATTTATTTGTGCAGCTGCACCCTTTATTGAATGGCTCATCCAAAAGGGGCGCCCCTATATTTACAGCACTGCAACTCCGCCTGCGATTGCACATACCCTACTGACAAGTTTGGAGCTAATGGAAAGTAATGAAGGTATTACACGTCGCAAACAATTAAATCAACTGATTCAAATTTGGCGTGATGAAATGACTTTTCAAAACTGGGAAAAAACACCTTCATCAACTCCAATTCAGCCTGTGATCTTAGGAAGCAATGCCAGCGCTTTGGCAGCCGCTAAGCTTTTAGATGAGGCGGGTTATTGGATTCCAGCAATTCGACCGCCTACCGTTCCAGTGGACAGCGCTCGTCTACGCATCACTTTTTCTGCAAACCATAGTGTTGATGACTTACGCGAGTTGATCAAAACACTGCAGTTGATTGAACAAGAAGTAAAAAAGTAATTTATGACACTGAGTACATCTACCGGTTTTTTTGTCACGGGTACTGATACTGAAGTTGGCAAAACTTTGGTCAGCGGCGCACTCATTCTTAAACTGAGAGAAGCTGGTATTCGCACAATAGCCTTCAAACCAGTGGTGGCAGGAACTTATGTTGACGCTAGCGGCCAAAAACTCAATGAAGACTTAGAGACATTACGCATTGCTTCAGGACTCAATTCTCGCGACCAAAGTCTTTGTCCATTTGTTTTAGATGTAGCGGCAGCTCCCCATCTCGTTGCCCAGAAAAATAATGTGCATTTAGATGCCACCCTAATGTTAGATGAATTCAATGCATTGGCCTCAGTATTTGATGCGGTAGTGGTTGAAGGTGCAGGTGGGTTTTTAGTCCCACTGAACGAGCAGGAAGATTTGGGGGATGTGGCACAGGCGATGGATTTACCAGTCATTCTCGTCGTGGGGATGCGTTTGGGCTGTATTAATCATGCCCTACTCACTTGTGAGGCAATTGTGTCGCGTCAGTTAACGATTGCGGGCTGGGTAGCCAATACGCTTTCAGAGGAAATGCCTCTCTTAGCTGAAAATATTCAAACCTTGAAAGACCGAATTTTTGCGCCTTTTTTAGGCCTTGTTCCTACTCTTCCTCAGCAGCTTCAGAAATTAGAGAATGCCCCCTATTCCATTGAGGCTTTAGGTTTTGCTGCAGAACATATAAAACTGCCTGGGTAAATTCAGATAAGATGAAATTATGCGATTACTTCCAGAAATCATAGACTCCGCATCAGCTATTCAAGAGATTCGCCGCAATATTCATGCGCATCCAGAATTGCGTTTTGAAGAAAATCGTACGTCCGATCTTGTTGCTGAAGCACTTTCGAGCTGGGGAATTACGGTTTATCGCGGCCTTGGAAAAACTGGAGTTGTTGGAAGACTGGATGGGGAATTGGGTCCAGGCAAGATGGTTGGATTACGTGCCGACATGGATGCACTGCCATTACAAGAACACAATAACTTTGAACATACTTCAAAGAATCCCGGCAAGATGCATGCCTGTGGCCATGATGGTCACACTGCCATGCTCTTGGGTGCCGCCCAATACTTATCCAATCATCGAGACTTTGCCGGTTCAGTCATTTTCATTTTTCAGCCAGCAGAAGAGGGTGGTGCCGGCGCGCAAGAAATGATTAACGATGGGCTCTTTAAGCAATTTCCCTGTGATGCTGTTTTTGGTCTACATAACTGGCCAGGACTTGCTGAAGGTCATTTTGGCGTAACGTCTGGCCCGATGATGGCTTCCAGTAATACCTTTGAAATTACTATCCGAGGTAAAGGTGGACATGCCGCCTTGCCACACAATAGTGCTGACCCCTTACTTGCCGGCACTCAAGTGGTACAAGCATTACAAAGCATCATCACACGTAATAAACGCCCAGTAGATGCGGCAGTGTTATCAGTAACACAGTTTCATGCG
>CANGWT010000111.1 GCA_947457745.1 Burkholderiaceae bacterium
ACTAGAAATTCCAGACGAAAAAGCTCAAAAAGCCCTAGCTGGCGTAATGATGGAGCTCGAAGACTGTGCTTTCCCACTATTGGCAGGCATGACAGCGCACTCCGACCCAATGACAGCATTCAAAGATATCGATGTAGCTTTGTTAGTTGGCGCACGTCCACGTGGCCCAGGGATGGAGCGCAAAGATTTACTCTCAGCCAATGCGCAGATTTTCACAGCGCAAGGCAAGGCATTGAATGCCGTAGCCAAGAAAACAGTCAAAGTATTGGTTGTTGGCAATCCAGCAAACACGAATGCCTACATCGCCATGAAATCTGCGCCAGATATTCCTGCAAAGAATTTCACAGCAATGCTCCGCCTAGATCACAACCGCGCGCTCTCACAATTGGCTAACAAGCTGAACAAACCTGTTGCTGATATCGAGAAATTGGTGGTTTGGGGTAACCATAGCCCAACAATGTACCCAGACTATCGCTTTGCAACCGTCGATGGTAAGTCTGTCAAAGATAGCATCAATGATGCAGCATGGAATAAGGATACTTTCATTCCTACAGTTGGTAAACGTGGCGCCGCCATTATTGAAGCGCGCGGCCTTTCTTCTGCAGCATCTGCAGCTAATGCAGCAATTGATCATGTGCGTGATTGGGTTCTGGGTACCAATGGCAAGTGGGTCACTATGGGCATTCCGTCTAAAGGCGAATACGGCATTCCCGCTGAAGTCATCTACGGTTATCCAGTAGTTTGTGAGAATGGCGAATACAAGCTGGTGGAAGGTTTAGAAATTGATGAGTTCTCTCGCGAACGCATGAACCACACGCTCAACGAATTGCTTGAAGAGCAAGCTGGCGTTAAACATCTCCTCTCATAAGGATTTATACATATGAAGCAAACCCTTCTCATCGCTAGCTTGCTTGCAGCCGCCTTTTTGGGCTCAGCCCCAGCCATTGCTAGTGAAGAAGTATCTACTTGGACTTGTAGCGAAAGCAAGCAATTCAAAACTTCCGGAACAACTGAAACGGTTCGCCTGACTTGGGAATCTAAAACTTTTGACTTGAAGCGCGAAAATTCCCTACCGGGAAGCTTGCGTTACAAAAATGCCACTACCGGGCATGATCTTGTAGTGTTGGGTAATAAGGCAATGCTGTTCAATATTAAGGCTGGAACTCGCCTTGCTGATTTCTGCCAAACAGCAGAAATGAAAACTGGTAAGCTCCCGCACTTGTTTGCAAATTCAGAGCCCTTTGTACAGAACTAAAAGTAATGCTTCATAGTAAAAAAGCCGAGACATTCTCGGCTTTTTTACTTGTATCTTTCAGTTTTAAAGACAACTGAATTTGCTCAATGAAACAAGGGTTGCTGTGTCGGCGCATCGTCTGGCAACTCAGCATGCACAGCATCACCAGAACGGTCTGGGAACAGCGGTGCTCCACAGTCATCACATAGCTCTGGGTCAAAGAGCATTGCATGACGAAAAACGTCTTCAACACCAGCATTACGAAGCGCATCTGCAATTCGCTTCATTGGACTTTCATCATCTGATAAATCATTTAGTGCATCGTTGGCAACACTCTCGCGATCGTACAATGGCCAAATCACTCCGTACACAACTTCAGAAGAACCTTTTAAGCTAAAAGAAATTCGATACTCATCAGCCTGATCCTCGCCAAAAGCCCCCACTACGCAGGACAATCCAGCAGGCATCACTCCAAGAGTGCTCTCAAGAAAATTTACTGCGGCACGAATGCTCTGGGGACGCACTTGTTTATCCGCCAAACGACAGTTGGTGAAATACGCTTCTGGTAATAAAAGCTCAAACTCGCAACCCGGTAAGAGCGCGGCAATAAGTTCCTGCATCGCGTTTTGCCAACCAATTAAGCTTACACCACGCTCTTGACGTGTTGGTACCTCAGCTTGCCAACGGAATAGCGGCATTCCAGAAGGAGCAGCAACGGCGGCGATGATAAAGCGTGGATCAGCTAAAACCGCAATGGTCTCCGACATATCGCGCAACTCTAACTTAACATCACTAGCGGTAATAGCGGCGCTAGCTAAAGCCTCGGTTAGTAAACGTGTTTGACAGTGGGAGTGCGGCATTTGATCAATGCTGTAAAGCCAGGGAACAATCGCTAAGCGTGTATCCGTAGAAGCTATTGAGTTATGCAATGCGGCGGCAGTAGATTCAATCACATTCACCGATAATGCCCCAGAGGGAATCTGATAGCGGGTATGGGCAATAATTGGTAAAGCCAATAGCAGCACATCCCAATTCTGACCCTCATGCTCCATAACCAAGGATTCAGCCAGCGTCTCAGCACAATCAGCAAGTACCTCGAAGGCCAGCGTATTAATTCGAAACGTTTGGTCTAAGGAAGCATCGATCACATTTTGATTTTGACTTTTAAGAAGGCGCATTAAGCGAACATTTAAGCGCTCCTCCCAAAATTGGTCTTCAATATGACTGCCAGAAGCCGCTAAAGAGATAGCATCTGCTACTAGGCGCTCAACATCTGGTGAGGCGCGTTGCGAGGATTTAGTGCGATGAACAGCCATGGTGCACTCTCCTACTTTCTTTCGGGACGTCTAAATAACGGTTTTTCTGGTTTCGATTCAGAGGCAACATATTTGTAACCGTCTAAATTGAAACCCTTCAAATCTGCGGGATCGGTAATCCGATTTTCAACAACATAGCGGGCCATTAATCCCCTAGCTCGCTTGGCGTAGAAGGAAATGATTTTGTATTTACCGTCCTTACCATCTTGAAATACTGGAGAAATTACTGGGCAATCCAAGTTTTTAGCTTGCAATACCTTGAAATATTCTTCAGAAGCTAAATTGAGAAGTACGGGCTTCTTTTGCTGCTCCAACAACTTCTTTAGCGAGTCAGTCACCCTTTCACCCCAAAAAGCGTATAGATCCTTACCCCGGGCATTCTTAAGGGACGTACCCATCTCTAGACGGTAAGGCTGCATTAAATCTAGGGGGCGAAGAGCACCATACAGGCCCGACAAGATACGAATATGATCTTGCGCAAAATCCATAGCCTTGGGATTAAGTGTCTTGACGTCAAATCCGTCATAGACGTCGCCATCAAAAGCATAAATAGCTGCCTTGCTATTAGCATCCGTAAATTTCTTAGACCAATCACGATAACGGCCGACATTCAATGCGGCCAACTGATCCGAGAGACCCATCAGATCAGCGATCTCCTGAGGCGAGAGCTTCTTTAAATCAGCGATTAACTTGGCCGATTCCAAGACAAACTCTGGCAAGGTTGCAGCCTTGACCTTGACTGGGGTTTTGTAATCTAGGGATTTCGCGGGTGAAAGGACGATCAACATGGCACAATTTGAAGATGAATTTCTACCATTCTAGCGACTACCTCCCTTATTTGCCCTAAACCGCCTACATGGACCAAAACCTCGCCCTAAGCCCAGACTTTCCGAGTCGCCTACCTAAGGTGGGCACAACCGTGTTTACGATTATGTCAGCCCTCGCTGCAAAGCATCAAGCGATTAACTTAGGGCAAGGTTTTCCAGACTTCCCTTGCGATCGAAAGCTCATATCCGAGGTGCATGCGGCAATGCTGGCTGATCACAATCAATATCCACCTATGATGGGGATTACAGAGTTACGCCAGGGTGTGTCACAAAAAATATCGACTTTATATGGTCATAAGTACGATCCCGATACAGAGATCACCATTACTGCCGGCGGCACCCAAGGAATCATGACAGCTATTTTGTGCTGCGTTAGCCCAGGCGATGAAGTTGTCATCATTGAACCTGCCTACGATAGCTATCGCCCATCAATTGATCTGGCGGGAGGCAAAACTGTTGCGGTATCTTTGACTGCCAATCGCGATGATCAGGGAATGGTGAGCTCTTATGCAATACCTTGGGATGATCTGGCAAAAGCAATCAATACAAAAACACGACTCGTCATGATCAATACGCCGCACAATCCAACCGGCATGGTGTGGCAGACATCAGATCTTAAGCGTCTAGCAAATTTAGTCAGGAATACTAATGCCCTGATCATGAGCGACGAGGTCTACGAGCACATGGTGTTTGATGGACATCAACATATCAGCATTGCAAGTCATCCTGAATTAGCAGCGCGTAGTTTTCTAATATCCAGTTTTGGTAAGACCTATCATGTCACCGGCTGGAAGATGGGCTATGTAGCAGCGCCTGCAGCAATGATGAATGAGTTTCGTAAGGTGCATCAGTTCAACGTGTTTACAGTGAATACACCAATGCAGTATGGGCTCGCTCAATATCTCAAGCATGCAGATCACTACTTAGGATTACCAGCTTTTTATCAAACTAAGCGAGATTACTTTAGACAAGGTTTACAGCACACCAAGTTCAAGCTATTGCCAGCGCCGGCAAGCTATTTTCAGTGTGTTAATTACACTAAGCTTAGTATCCCTCAGGCTCAGTTAAGCGAAGCAGATTTTTGCACCTGGTTAACCACCGAGATTGGCGTAGCCGCTATTCCAGTCTCTGCTTTCTATGCCCAGCCGGTTGAGTCAGGAGTAATCCGTTTTTGTTTTGCTAAAGAAGAAAAAACGCTGTCAACCGCATTAGAGCGTTTACAAACCCTGTAGAAAAGGAATTAATCATGTCGATAAGCAAACCGAAGAAAGACATCATTGATGTTTATAGCTGGCCAACGCCCAATGGCCATAAGGTTCACATCATGCTCGAGGAGTGTGGCTACAAGTTAGGCAAAGACTGGATTGCCCACCCAATTGATATTGGAGCTGGCGATCAGTTCAAGAAAGACTTCCTGGCGATCAGCCCGAATAACAAGATTCCAGCCATGACAGATCCAAATGGACCTGAAGGCAAACCCATCCATCTATTTGAATCTGGTGCAATCTTGCTATACCTAGCCGCCAAAACGGGAAAATTTTTACCTAAATCTACCCGGGGCAAATATGAGGTGTTGCAATGGCTCATGTTCCAAATGGGGGGCTTGGGTCCACTTCTAGGGCAAAACCACCACTTTCGAATCTATGCCCCAGAGAAAATTGATTATGCGATTAACCGCTACACCAATGAAGCTAAGCGCTTGTACGGGGTGATAGATCATCAACTAAAAGATAATTCTTACATAGCCGGGAAAAGTTACTCCATTGCGGACATTGCCATCTTTCCCTGGACGCGTAACTGGAAGAACCAAGGCATTGATATCAATGAGTATCCTCATTTCAAGCGTTGGTTTGAAATGATTGGTGAACGCCCTGCAGTTAAGCGTGGCGTTGAAGTATTAACTGCATTACGCAAGCCCTTGCACGATGACAAAGCAAGAGAGCAATTATTTGGTTCATCACAGTATCAAAAAAGGAAATAGCATGAAGATTCAATCAGTCGGAGTCATTGGGGCGGGTACGATGGGCAATGGTATTGCACAGGTCTGCGCAGTTGCCGGTCTTGATGTCGTTATGGTTGATATTAGCGATGCTGCCGTTGAGCGTGGCTTAAATCAAATTAGCAAGAGCTTAGATCGCTTAGTGAAAAAAGAAACTCTCACTATTGATAATAAAGATGCTGCACTCAAACACATCAAGGGTGGAACTTCATATGCTGACTTTAAAGGACTGCAACTAGTCATTGAGGCCGCTACCGAGAACCAAGCCGTCAAAGAAAAGATCCTAAAGCAGGTTGATGAGATCGTCGGTAAAGAAACCATCATTGCCACCAATACCTCTTCGCTCTCCATCACCAAGCTTGCTGCCTTAGATTCCAATCCTAGCCGTTTTATTGGTATGCACTTTTTCAATCCACCACCGATGATGGCATTGGTTGAAGTGATTCGAGGCTTGCAAACCTCAGATACAACCCACGCTGCCATTATTGAAATGGCTAAACGAATTGGTAAAGAGCCCATCACCGTTAAGAACTCTCCCGGCTTTGTGGTGAACCGTATTTTGTTGCCAATGATTAATGAAGCTTTCTTTGTTCTCCACGAAGGCCTTGCTAGCCCCGAAGATATAGATGCCGGCATGAAATTAGGTTGCAATCAGCCGATTGGTCCACTCGCTTTAGCCGACTTAATTGGTCTCGATACTTGCTTAGCTGTTATGGAAGTCTATTTTGAGAACTTCAGCGA
>CANGWT010000112.1 GCA_947457745.1 Burkholderiaceae bacterium
ACCAAAAAGGCGCCATCAATTCGCCCTTTTTTTAAAGCATCAACTGATTCATGGGCAGACATATGGAGGAAGTTTTGACTCGCTTTAAATCCAGATACTGCCATTAGGCGCATTGTTTGCGCATGGGTGCCACTGCCCTCTATGCCAACCGATATCTTCTTGTCGAAAAAATACTTTAAACGGCCATTAGCATCCTCAAAGTCGCTCGACTTTATTACAGGACCACGATAAAAAAACCAAATCGGTTCGTAGTCAACGGAACCTAATGAAGAAACCCCCGTAATTTCATGAGAATTAAAAACGCCAGCTTGCACAAAGGCTGCCTGCAATGGATCTTTGCGATCCGATAAACGCTGAATATTTTCCTGTGCACCTTGGGTATGAACTAACTCCAAGGTAATTCCTTTTTTCTCAAAGAACGCAGCGTATTTTTTCCCCAAGACCTCGTAGGAACCACCAGTGGAGCCAGTAGCCATGAGTACATGCCTAGGCGGAGGCGGATCGGCATACCACCAAACTCCGAGCAAGACCACCAAAAGAATGGCCAAGATAGGCCAAGCCTCTTTTAGGAACTGCGCAAAATCACCCAACTTTTCCTGAGCGGTCTCATATAGTCCGAGATAGGTTTCTTTAATGT
Source organism: Burkholderiaceae bacterium (assembly GCA_947457745.1). GTDB lineage: Bacteria > Pseudomonadota > Gammaproteobacteria > Burkholderiales > Burkholderiaceae > Polynucleobacter. The sequence continues at coordinate 638 of CANGWT010000112.1, forward strand.
CTTGTTTGATACTTCCCATGGAAGGCCAATCAGCAAATATGTCAAAAGCTAATGATAATGTGCTTATTGCCCTCCAGAAAAGACTCTGCTCATGCAAACCCTTCGAAAAGCTCAAGACCGCGGCTACGCTGATCATGGCTGGCTTAAAAGCTTCCACTCCTTCTCTTTTGCCGGGTATCACGACCCCCAATTTATGGCTTGGGGCAATTTAAGGGTGATTAACGAGGATAAGGTGGCAGCAGGCATGGGTTTTGGCAAGCACGGCCACCGCAATATGGAAATCATCAGCTATGTTTTATCTGGTGAATTGGCTCATGAAGACAGCATGGGAAATATCAAAGGTATTCCACCGGGTGACGTTCAACGCATGAGTGCCGGAACCGGGGTCACCCATAGTGAGTTCAATCATGCTCAAAATCAGACTACCCACTTCCTACAAATTTGGATAGAACCCAATGTCATGGAAATCCCACCAAGCTATGAGCAAAAATCGATTCCAATCTCAGAGAAGCAAAACAAACTCTGCTTAATTGCCTCGCCAGATGGAACGGGGAATGCTGTCAAAATTCATGCGGATGCTCGGGTATATGCTGGTCTTTTTGATGGTCACCAAACTCAAAAATTGAATCTTAATTTACAGCGCAAGGCCTATGTGCATCTGATAAGAGGCTCTTTACATGTCAACGACATACTCTTATCAAGCGGAGACGCACTACTTGTAGAGAACGAAAGTAGCCTACTCATTGGTGATGGCAAAGATGCTGAGGTCTTGGTATTCGATCTCAGTAGTTAATAAAAAAGGGTATCGACTAAGGTCAATACCCCTTACAACTGAGCTAGCTTAAATTAATCTAGCTTAATTTTTGCTTTTTCAATCACTACTTTCCATCTTGCAATGTCAGAGACATATAAATCTGTAAATTGCTGGGTAGTCATTGGTGCAATTTGTACGCCCGCCTTAACAAAACGCTCCTTCATTTCTGGAGTGTCAAGAATTTTCAAGATTGTCTTGCTGAGAGTATTGATAATGGCAGGGGGTGTTCCTGCTGGCACAAACATGCCTTGCCACAACGCCATCTCATAACCCTTTACGCCAGCCTCTTGAATGGTAACCAATTCTGGGGCCCCGCTAAAACGATTCTTACTAGTAACGGCAAGTGCATTGACTTTTTCACCCTTATATAAGGGTAGTCCCACTGGCATACCAGCAAAGTAAAAATCAATTTGACCGCCCGCTAAATCAGTTGCCGCTGGTGATCCACCTTTATATGGAATATGGATCGCTTGAGTGCCAGTGGTTGACAGGAATAGCTCTCCAGCCATATGGTCGGAGTTACCAATACCGGAAGAGCCAAAGCTCATCTTTCCAGGGTCAGCTCGGAGCATAGAAATTAAATCAGCTACATTTTTAGCTTTGGAATTGGTATTCACAATCAAAATATGCGGGGTAGCTGCCACTCCGACAACAGGTAGTAAATCTTTTTGACCGTTAAAAGGTAGTCTTGGGTTTGCAGCTACGTTAATCGCTAAGCCATTTTGCGCAAATAACACGGTGTAGCCATCTGGAGCACTTTTAGCCACTGCATCAGCCGCCAAGCTACCTGCAGCACCGCCCCTATTTTCGACAATCACTGATTGCTTTAAGGCAATACTGAGCTCATTCGCCACCATTCTCCCAACGATATCGGTTGAACTTCCTGGCGCATACCCAACTAACATTTTGATTGGCTTATCTGGGTAGGACGCAAAAGCCGTCCCCAAAACTAGTGGCAATACTAAAGAACTCAACACTATTTGTTTGATTGATTTTTTAATCATTTTTTGTCTCCTCCGGTAAGTTATACATCTAATGCTGCAATCCCACACTCTTTGGCGCAGGTATTTAAGGACTCTTGTAATTCGCTTGAAATCGGAATGCCATCTGCCAGCCGCTCTGCCATCACTCTTGCGGCGCCATCGCCGGGCACCCGAATCTGATTGACGCCTGGCAATGTAGAGGAGGCCTTTAAATCATCGACCAAAGCGATCACTCGGGCAACAAACTGCTCCTTATCTCCAAAAGCACTTGGATCTACTGCAATGATTGTTTGACCAGTATTGGTGATTAAATCATGATGTGTATTAAAGTCAATCGTGCCTTTACCAACTGCAGCATTATTGAGCGCACCTGCAAGCAGGCCAATCATCACAGCCAAGCCATATCCCTTATAACCCCCGATGGGAAGTAATGATCCCTCGCTCGATTTTTGCGGATCTGTAATAGCTTGACCATGTCGATCGATCATCCAAGTATCGGGAATAGACTCACCTTTTTGGGCGGCAAGCTTTACCTTACCGTAAGCAGCGACTGTGGTGGCAATATCCAATAAAACAATCGGTTTATCACCCGAAGGAACGGCAATAGCGATGGGATTGGTGGACAACAATAAATCGATACCGCCCCATGGTGCCATGTGATTGGCATTACCAACCGCCATATAGATACCGATATATCCGTGTTCGGCTAGCTTTCTCACATATACAGATGCCGCACCAGAGTGATTTCCATAGTGACTACCAATCCAACAAACGCTATGTTGCTTCACTTTTTCTATTGCAACATCGACCGCCTTATTCATTACCAAGTGGCCTAAGGCATTGTCTCCATTAATCAAAGCAGTTGCACCCTGCTCACGTTCAATCTGAATATGAGGGCTCAAATTAATACCGCCAGCACGAATCCTTTTAATGTAAGCAGGTAATCTGAAAATTCCATGACCGTCAGCGCCAACGAGGTCTGACTGGATCATCAGTTGAGCTACCAGTTTGGCATCCACCAAAGGTACTCGATTGGCATGTAATGCTTGTGCAATAAATGCCTCAGCCTTAGTAGTAGATAAATGTTTCATGTTTATTCTGATGATTTAACTTCCAATATCACTCTTAAATTCCATCTTATAAGTGTATTTATTGTGAGGATGGTAAGTGAAGGTAACTTCAAAAAGCTTATCCTGATTATCAAAGTAACGTCGAACAATGACCAAACATGGGTCATGCACCTTCAACCCAAGCTTTTTTGCAATTTCAGTAGACAGGCTAATGGCATAAACATCGACCTCAGCCCGATCAATTCGAGTGCCATACTTTTTCTCAATCTGCTCGAATACCATCACTTGACTGTGCTCAGGCTCTGATGTCAATGATGCGAATTGGGGAAGAATATAAATATCGGTCCAAGCAATTACTTCCTCAGTATCTCGCTGCTTTCGAATACCTCCAATGTGATACCAAGAGGATCCGACTGCACCACCAATCATTTCACTTAAGGGCTTGTCGAGCTCAATGAATTCTTCAATGGTATTTTGTCGATAAGTATTTCTTGGATAACTCAAAATATCAACGGGTGAATTAAAGCTTTGGGTAAATCTTCTTACCTTCCGTCTTGAGATCACCTGGGTTGGCGCCCCTTGACGACGTAACACCATGCCATCACGCTCCAGAGTTTGAAGGGCATGCCTTAAGGTGTGGCGACTTGCTGCGAAGCTTTTACAAAGCACCGCTTCAGATGGCAAATGAGACCCTACCGCCCAATCGCCTTCATAAATACGCTGAGCCAGCGCATTCGCTAACGACTTATAGAGCGGTAGAGATTCTTTCAACTTAGGAGAGGCCAAACATTTTTTTGCCAGCTACGGGTAAGCGTGCCTTTAAGATATCTCCAGAGAGAGATTCAGTAATGTACAAATCTCTACCATCTTCGCCACCAAAACACATATTTGCTAAGTGATGGTGGTGTGGGTTATCTGAGTAAATCAAATGTGTCGGGAGCATATTGCTATCAAACCTCCAGATGCCAATACCTAAGTGGCAAACAAGCAAACCATTTTCAGAGTCCATCTCGATACCATCAGGTCCAGCAACGCCACCAGTTAACTGAATTGCAACGCCCGTCTTAGAAACAGAACCGTCGGCCATCAGAGGTAAACGCCAAATTTGCTGAGATCTTGTTGCCGCAACGAATACATGTTTTTCTTGAGTATTTAAGGTGATGCCATTAGGGCTCGGTACATTGATCGCCAAACGATCTAATTGACCATTGGCGCGCAATCTAAACACTCTGCCCGTTGGGTCTGCAATTCCAGTTTGACCCTGATCAGTAAAGTACAGATCCCCATTGGATGCGAAGTGCAAATCATTCAAGCCCTTGAAGTTTTCGCTGTACATGGATCCTAGAATTGTTTCCACATTTCCAGTTTTAGGATCGAGGGCCAATAAGCCTTGTTTGTAATCACAAATAAACGCACGGCCATCTTTATGGAACTTCAATCCATTAGGCCAGCCGTCAAATTGGGTTACCAAATCCCAGTCACCCTTTGGTGTAATTCTGAAGACTCGGCCAAAAGGGATATCTAGAAACCATAAGTTGCCCTCACGGTCAAAAGAAGGACCCTCTAAAAAGCACTCTACTTCAGCGTTTTGGCGATTGGGATCAGACCAAGCAGTACGAGACTTCTTCCTGAACTTCCCAGGCATCGACATAAAGACTTCTGCCTTAATTTTCTCTACGGGCTGAAAGGGGTTATGCATTGTCATAGAAAGAACTTTCTTTAGTTATACGGATAAGTTAAATTAAACACTGACTCATTAAAACATAATTAATGATAATCTACTGTGATCGTAAGCATCATAAGATTTGTACACCCCATTAACTTAACCGCATAAGATGAAAATATGAGTCAATACGTAGCCGTTATCGGCACCGGCACCATGGCCGCAGGAATTGCAGCAGGCTTCATCTCTCACAGCATCCCTGTTGCGATACTGGGAAGAAGTAAGGAGAAGTCCAGTGACTGCCTAAGGAAAGCCATTCAGCTAGCCTTCAATATTGGTCTGCACGGTAAAAATATTTCGCTTGATGCTGCTGCCATCGAGGCGGTTCAAGTGAGCGCCACCATGGAAAGCTGGGAAGCATGGGGTGAATGCTCCTGGGTGATTGAAACCGTTGCCGAAAATCTGGAATTAAAGAAACAAATTTTTGCCTACCTTGACGACAAAGTCCCGGCCGATATCCCGATCGGTAGCAATAGCTCCGGCTTTCCAATCACCAAAATCTCTGCTGACCTGAAAACTGCTAATAGAATGATGGGAGCCCATTACTTTATGCCGGCGGAAGTCGTTCCATTGGTTGAGATTGTGATGGGGGAAAAAACGGATCCCGCTTTTTCTGAAAGAGCATGTCAGATTTATAAAGCGATCGACAAAAAACCAGTGTTAGTGAAAAAAGATATTCCTGGATTTTTAGCTAATCGCATTCAACATGCGCTGATGCGTGAAGCGCTATCTCTTGTACAAGAAGGTATTGCCAGTCCAGAGGACATTGATGATGCAGTGCGCTATAGCTTTGGTTTTCGCTATGCCGCTGTTGGGCCCATGACCCAAAAAGAAATCTCAGGATGGGATGGGATGGCTAAT
>CANGWT010000113.1 GCA_947457745.1 Burkholderiaceae bacterium
AAGGCGCGCTCTTATTGTCCAATCCAGAGGCTGCCTCAAACCCATTTTATTTAATGGTTCCAGATTGGGCTTTATGGCCTGTTGTTGGTCTTGCAACTGCAGCTACAGTCATTGCATCCCAAGCAGTGATTTCAGGGGCTTACTCTTTGGTGAGTCAAGCTATATTGCTCGGCTTTATGCCGCGTATGACCATCATGCATACCTCTGATTCAGAGCAGGGACAAATTTATATTCCCGTAGTGAATTGGGCCCTCTTATTTATGGTGGTTGTTACCATTATTGAATTTAGGGAATCGGTCAATTTAGCAGCTGCTTATGGAATTTCTGTGACATCTACCATGATGATTACTGCAATTTTATTGGGAGTGGTGATGTATCGTGAATGGAAGATGAATCTTTTCCTAGTGCTATGTTTAACGGCCATCTTCTTTGCTTTGGATTTTGCTTTTTGGTCAGCTAATTTAATTAAGATTAAAGATGGCGGCTGGTATCCATTATTCTTAGGCCTTGTCATTTTCACTTGTTTAATTACTTGGTATCGCGGGCGTAAGTTATTGCGCACTAAAGTAGAAGAGGGCGCTATTCCTTTGCAGGCCTTTGTTTCTAGTTTATTAGCCCACCCACCTCATCGCGTCGAGGGCACCGCTATTTTTCTGACGGCTCACGTCGATTTTGTACCAATCGCGATGTTACATAATCTAAAACACAATCGTGTGATGCACGAGCGTATCTTTTTTGTCAAATTAAGTACTTGGGATGTGCCCTATGTTAATGATAGTGAGCGCATTACGATGAAGGACTTTGGGGGTGGTATTTATTTGGTGAGAGCGGTACATGGCTTTAAAGAATCTCCAGATATCAATAAAGTCTTGGATTTAATGCAAAAGCAAGAAAACATTGAATTCAATGTCATGGATACCTCTTTCTTTGTTTCTCGAGACACCATTGTCCCGTCGGCAAATCCTGGGATGGCCTTATGGAGAGAGAAATTATTTGGTTGGATGATGCAAAACGCAGCTAAGCCATCGGACTTCTTCAAGATTCCTACCAATCGTTTAGTTGAACTCGGTGCAAAGGTAGAGATTTGAGAAAGCTGCTTTTTTTGCGTTCCCTGTGCTCATTCGGGGTTTTCCTGTTGGTTTGCTCCTTCAGCACTTTGTCGCTCGCAACCCCTGCAGAAGAAGCTCAGTTAGAGCAGTTAGACAAGATTGAGCAGGAGCTAGAGTTACAGCGTGAGTGGGCAAAATACCGCTGGGATAATACCAATGCTGAATGCTATAAAAATTATTGGGTGAATAGTTGTTTAGGTGATGCTCGCGCTAAATATCGCAAAGAAATTGATCCGATTCGCGCGCAAGAAGTGGAGGTGCATGAGATGCAGCGTAAGTTACGCGCTAGCATTAAGGATCAGCGTGATGCAGCTAAGATTGCTGAGCGTGCTTCTGCTGAAAAAGCGGCTGAGCGTACGGCTAATCAAAAAGAATTTGAACAGAAGCAAAAAGCCGCCGCCGCTCGTGCAGCGGATTTAGAGCAGCGCCGCAAAGATGCGCCTAAGCGTGCTCAAGAAAACAAAGCGGGCACTCAGCTCGATTAATTCCTTGGCCAAAATAAAAACAATCTATATCTGTCAGTCATGCGGTGGGACCTCTGCCAAATGGCAAGGTCAGTGCCCTTCATGCCAAGCATGGAATACGCTAGAGGAGGGTTTGCCTGAGGTCAGCTCAAACACCCGCTTTCAGGGATTGGCGCAGTCACTTCCCCGTCAAAAGCTTTCTGCTATTTCAGCTGAAGACCTGCCACGCTTTAGTACTGGCGTAGAAGAGTTTGATCGCGTATTGGGTGGTGGATTAGTTCCTGGTGGCGTTGTTCTATTGGGCGGTGATCCAGGCATTGGTAAATCAACCCTATTATTACAGGCGCTCGCAGAGATGAGTGCCGCAGGTATGAACGTTCTTTACAGTAGTGGTGAAGAGTCTGCAGCGCAAATTGCATTACGTGCAAAACGCATTGCACTCGATGCGCCACAATTAGAGGTCCTCGCCGAGATTCAGCTAGAAAAGCTCTTATCCATTATGGATACGGTGAAGCCACAGGTCTTGGTAGTGGATTCCATTCAGACTTTGTATTCAGAGGTGCTCAGCTCAGCTCCAGGTTCGGTTGCACAAGTGCGAGAGTGCGCTGCGCAATTAACTAGAGCTGCTAAATCTAGCGGTATTTGTGTATTAATGGTGGGGCACGTGACTAAAGATGGTCACTTGGCTGGCCCTCGTGTACTCGAGCATATTGTGGATACCGTCTTGTATTTCGAGGGCGATACCCATTCTTCATTTAGATTGGTACGCTCGATTAAAAACCGCTTTGGCGCAGTCAATGAGTTGGGTGTGTTTGCGATGACTGAAAAAGGGCTACGGGGCGTTGCCAACCCTTCAGCCATTTTCTTATCGCAGCATGCAGAGATGGTGCCAGGTGCCTGCGTATTGGTTACACAAGAAGGTAGTCGACCGCTTTTAGTGGAAATTCAGGCGCTAGTAGATACTGCGCATATTCCTAATCCACGTCGCTTGGCAGTTGGTTTGGAGCAAGCGCGTTTAGCCATGCTCTTAGCAGTATTGCATCGTCATGCTGGTGTGGCCTGCTTTGATCAAGATGTCTTCTTAAATGCAGTAGGTGGTGTGAAGATCTCAGAGCCAGCAGCTGACTTGGCGGTGTTGCTGGCCATTCAGTCTTCGATTCGTAATAAGGCCTTGCCGAAGGAGTTGATTGTGTTTGGTGAGGTTGGTTTGGCGGGAGAGATTCGTCCATGTCCACGTGGTCAGGAACGCCTGAAAGAGGCTGCCAAACTCGGGTTTACTGTAGCCATTATTCCAAAGGCCAATATGCCTAAGACTAAGATTCCTGGATTAAGAGTGATACCGGTTGAGCGTATTGATCAGGCTATCTCTGCAGCAGCAGAGCTGAGTTAAATCTCAGGATTGAATTTAGCGCAGGTCTTCAGCTTGAATCAGCAGTACTTGCTCATCGCCCGCAGACACTTCCATCCAGATGACAGGAATTTGAGGAAAAGCTTTTTTAAAGTGCTCATACTCATTGCCAATCTCGATCAAAATGGCACCACGCTCAGATAGGTAGTCGGGGGCGCCGGCAATAATTTTCCGAATCAGATCCATGCCATCATCGCCACCTGCTAATGCTAGAGCAGGCTCCGCATGGTATTCAGCGGGCAGGGTGTTCATCGAGTTGGCGTTGACGTAAGGCGGATTACAAATGATGAGATCAAAGAGATTCTCTTCATGCGGTTCTGGAAGTGCATCCCAGAGATCGCCCTCAAAAAGTTCCACTTGAGAAGTAAGGCTATGACGATCGAGATTGCGAGATGCCACCGCTAATGCAGGTAAGCTGATGTCACAAGCACTCACATGGATATCTGGGCAGGCTAAGGCCAGCAAAATCGCTAGAGAACCATTGCCAGTACAGAGATCGAGCGCTTTGCCATCAGCCGGCAACCAAGGCTCTAGAGAGCCATCTACGATGAGCTCGGCTATCCAGGAGCGGGGAACAATACTCTGCTCGCTAGAGAAAAAGGGCACTCCCATTAACCAGGCTTCACCCAAGATATAGGCTAATGGCTTGCGCGTGGAGATACGGGTTTGTGTCACGTCAAGCGCCTGAGCAATTTGCTCGGCACTCATCACTTGCTCTAAGTGATCTAGTGCATCTGTAGGGCTTAAGTCAAGTTGTTTACTGGCAATCCAGAGGGCTTCACTTTGTGCATCAATAGCACCATGACCATAATGCAAGTCTGCCGCTTCTAATTCTTGTGCAATGTGATCAATGCATTGATCAAGCGTCAGAGATTGCTGGGGCGCAGGGTCCATGAGGAGTTTTTATAAGAAAGGTAATTGACGAAACAGTCTTAAGCAACGAGTTGCTCGAGTGTCTTGCGATAGATATTTTTGAGTGGTACAACATCATCCACAATCACGCACTCATCAATCTTGTGGCTGGTCGCATTGAGCGGGCCAAATTCGACTACCTCTTTGCAGATCTTTGCAATGAAGCGGCCATCACTTGTACCACCAGTGGTGGAGAGTTCTGTATCGATTCTAGTTTCAGCTTTAATGGCTTTACGAAGGGCGCCAGCAAGAGCGCCATCACCGGTAATAAATGGGCTACCGCCCAAGACCCAATCAATTTCAAAATCGAGACCTGCGGCAGCGAGAATTCCTTCTAGGCGACTACGCAGCTCTTCTGGTTTGCTCTCGGTAGAGAAGCGGAAGTTGAAATCAATCGCCAGTTCACCAGGAATGACGTTATTCGCACCAGTGCCCGCATGAATATTGGAAATCTGAAAGCTTGTAGGCTGGAAATACTGATTACCTTTATCCCACTCAGTCTCAACGAGCGCTTGAATCGCTGGTGCTGAAAGGTGAATAGGATTTTTACCCAAGTGAGGGTAGGCAATATGCGCCTGAATACCCTTGACCCGAAGCTTGCCTGAGAGTGATCCACGGCGACCGTTCTTAATCATGTCACCGAGTTGATCAACTGAAGTTGGTTCACCAATCACACAGTAATCCAAACGCTGACCTTGTTTTTGCAAGCGCTCGCACATGATGACAGTGCCGTCGTTGGCTGGACCCTCTTCATCACTAGTAATCAAAAAGGCAATCGTGCCTTTGTGATCTGGGTGGGTGATGACAAACTCTTCGGTGGCGACCACAAATCCTGCGAGAGAGGTTTTCATATCCGCAGCCCCACGACCGTAGAGCATGCCATCTCTCATGGTTGGGGTAAACGGATCATTGGTCCACTTCTCTAGCGGGCCGGTAGGCACAACATCAGTATGACCAGCAAACACTAAGACCTTGCCCTGATCTCCAGATACACCTTTTTTGATTGCCCACAGATTAGTAACCTGAAAATTTTCAGGACCACTTACAACGCTCTCTGTATGAAAACCAATAGCTTGCAGGCGTTTGGCAATGAGCTCCTGACAGCCCCCGTCCGCTGGGGTTACCGAGCGGCAGGAAATGAGGGCTTCAGTTAACTCTAGGGTAGCGCTCATATAATTAGCTTTAAAACTTAATCACGCAAGAGTTCGTTAATCGCAGTTTTAGCTCTAGTTTGAGCATCCACCTTTTTCACGATGATCGCAGCGTATAGGCTGTACTTGCCGCAAGCTGAGGGAAGGGAGCCTGGAACTACAACAGAACCTGCTGGTACACGGCCGTAATGGATCTCACCGCTTTCGCGATCGTAGATCTTGGTACTTTGACCAATGTAGACGCCCATTGAGAGTACGGCATTTTCTTCAATAACCACGCCTTCGACGACCTCAGAGCGAGCGCCAATAAAGCAGTTATCTTCAATAATCACTGGGCCAGCTTGAATTGGCTCCAAAACTCCACCAATACCAACACCACCAGAAAGATGTACGTTTTTACCGATTTGGGCACATGACCCTACAGTTGCCCAGGTATCAACCATGGTGCCTTCACCGACATAAGCGCCGATATTGACGTAGGAAGGCATTAAAACGGCATTTTTGCCGATAAATGAACCGCGGCGAGCCATTGCAGGGGGAACAACGCGGAAACCGCCATTAGCGAAGTCTTCTGCGGTGTAGTTCTCAAACTTGCTCGGTACCTTATCGTAAAACTGGGTATAGCCGCCAGCGCCCATGGGTTTGTTGTCTTCCAGGCGGAAAGACAGCAAAACTGCCTTTTTGACCCACTGGTTTACTTCCCATTTGCCAACGCTACGGCGCTCAGCCACTCGAATACTGCCTGTATTAAGGCCCTCGAGTACGGCGTTCACGGCGTTGCGGATTTCTCCAGAAACGGCCTCAGGAGACAGGTTTGCGCGGTTTTCCCAGGCTTGATCGATGATGCTTTGTGGTGATTTGCTCATGCTTTTCAGTTAACTATCAGATTGTTAAGGGGTTTTGTCCCTGGATATAGATTAATCATTATATCGGTGAGGCAAAAACCCGTGTGGGGAGCCTTAAGCTTGCTATCATCTTCCCACTTTAGTAATAATTTTTACCCCCTTATTTGAACCCCCTTTTTCCCTGCAAAGT
>CANGWT010000114.1 GCA_947457745.1 Burkholderiaceae bacterium
CTAAGGCGCTTTACTTTAAAGAGAGATTCCGGCATGAGAATAGGCAAAAAGAGTGGTTTATGGGGATTCCTCCATTCTAAATCGTCTGAGCTTCCTGCCCCAAAGGAATTGGACTGTCAGACTGCCCTGCCTACTCTACAATAAAGGCTTGGACGTTTTTTAGGTCTGGGGGCACCCCAGGGGCCTAGCGCCCTGTTTTACCGAATTGAATCACCCAATTTATTAAATATTTAAAAGGTAGAGAAAATGTCGATGTCCGACCGCGATGGTTTTATTTGGTCCGATGGGAAGCTTGTTCCCTGGCGTGAGGCCAATGTTCATGTGCTAACCCACAGTCTTCACTACGGAATGGGTGTATTTGAGGGTATTCGTGCCTACAAAACCCCCCAAGGTACCGCTATTTTCCGCCTTCCAGAGCACGTTAAGCGTCTATTCAACGGAACTAAGATTTTCCAGATGAATATGCCTTGGACTCCTGAGCAGATCTCCAGCGGCATTATTGAGGTCGTGAACAGTAATAAGCTGGAGGCTTGCTATATCCGCCCAATTATCTTTATCGGCTCCCAAAAACTCGGCATCTCTCCAAAAGGCAACAGCATTCATACGGCGATCGCTGCCTGGGAATGGGGTGCTTATTTGGGTGAAGATGGTCTTAACAAGGGTATTCGCGTTAAAACCTCCTCATTTACCCGTCACTTTGTGAACTCCTCACTAGTTCGCGCTAAGGCCTCTGGTTACTACATCAACTCCATTTTGGCTAACCAAGAAGTAACAGCCAATGGTTACGATGAAGCCCTTCTGCTAGATACAGAGGGTTATGTATCTGAAGGCTCTGGTGAGAATATCTTTATCATTAATAACGGCATCATTTACACCCCAGATCTGGCCTCTTGTTTAGATGGCATTACTCGTAACTCCATCATGCAAATCGCCAAAGATCTTGGCTATGAATTGCGCGAGAAGCGTATTACTCGTGATGAAGTGTATTCAGCCGATGAAGCATTCTTCACTGGTACTGCCGCTGAAGTAACACCAATTCGCGAATTGGATGATCGTACCATTGGCGAAGGTAAGCGCGGTCCCATTACCGAGCAAATCCAGAAGACTTACTTTGATGCAGTCTACGGCAGAAGCGATCAATACAAGTCTTGGCTAACTTACGTTAAGTAATTGGAAATCAGAGAATGAGTGAATCTCAAGTTGTCATGGTTGATGGCAAAAAAGACTTGCCTTTACATTGCCCAACTAATAAAACCCCTAGCTGGAATTCGCATCCACGTGTATTTCTCGATGTGGCTAAAACGGGTGAAGCCAAGTGTCCCTACTGCGGCACTGAGTACAAACTCATTCCTGGTACCGAGTCCCACGGGCACTGAGCCTAACAGCACCCTAGCGGGGTGCTGTATCGGGATACCTCATATGAATCGTATTCTGGTCATCGCCCCCAATTGGATTGGTGATGCCGTTATGTCTCAGCCATTGCTAGCGAATCTCAAGGCAATTTACCCGCAGTCACAAATTGATGTTTTAGCAAGCACTTGGGTTACACCGATTTATCGTGCTTGCTCAGAAGTTCATCAAGTCATTGAAGCGCGACTTGAGCATAAACAATTGCAATGGGGTTTACGTAAGGAACTAGCAAAGCAACTTAAATTGAATCAATACAACGCCTGCTTTGTTCTACCCAATAGCTTGAAGTCTGCCATCATTCCTTGGCTTGCTAATATTCCATTTCGAATTGGCTATCGTGGCGAGATGCGCTTTGGGCTTATTAATCTTGCTCTAGATAATCCAAGCAAAGTGAATCGTCCACCGATGGCAAATCATTACCTTGCACTTGCTAATGCGCTAGAGCACTCACAAGAGATTGATGCTAACAAGCCTACAGATCCTAAGCTCAATATTTCACTTGCAGCTAAAGAATCTATCGGCGCCGCATTACAAGCAGCATCGATCAAAGAAAAATCCATTTATGTACTTTGCCCAGGGGCGGAGTACGGAGCAACCAAACGCTGGCCTGCAGATCACTTTGCCTCTCTCGCACAGCAGTTAATTGCAAATGAGCCAGATACTCATGTGATTCTTCTTGGCGGTAAGGGTGATCACGCTTTGAGTGAGCGCATTAGAGCTGAAGCAAAGAATGACTTACAAATACACAATTGGTGTGGCAAAACTTCACTAGATGAGGCGATCGCACTCATTGGGATGAGCAAAGCACTGGTCAGCAATGACTCTGGCTTAATGCATATTGGTGCCGCATTAAAAGTTCCGCAGGTCGCCATTTTTGGCTCAAGCGATCCTCATCACACTCCGCCACTCTCCGCTAAAGCTAAAGTACTTTGGCTTAATCTACCTTGCAGCCCATGCCATAAAAGAGAGTGCCCACTGGGTCATCTCAAATGTTTAAAAGATATTTTGCCCACTGCCGTACTAGGCGCCATTCAAACACTGCATTAATTTTGTAGCGCTACACATCACCAGAAAGTAAGCCATGTCAAAACTAGCCAGACTGTTTCATAATGCCGATGAAGTGGTGGATGCTTGGCGTGATGCCTTAAAAAATCGTGATGTCAAAGGGGCCTTGGCAATCTGGCTAGATGATGACTCGATTACCTGCGTACTCCCGGAGGGTCAGCGCCTCAGTGGTCATGCAGAAATTCGGGAAGGTTTAGAGCGACTGTTAGTTAAGGAGGCTCTTTTTTTGGAGCCGATCGCCTGCATTAGTCACTCGGTTTTAGGGGCTGCGATCTACGACACTACCGAGGCCGTCCACATCAGACCAGATCAAATTGAAGCAGCATTCTTCCTGAATATCACCCTAGTTCTTCTGCAAGACAGTCAAGGCTGGCGGATTGCACATCTCCATGCAAGTCACTCTACTGAAGATACTTTTGATGCGCCCTCAACTCCACATGGACTGCATTAATTAGCAATGCCACATAGACTACCGTCTTATGGATGAGCAAGTTCTTCGGTCACTGATCAAGTGGCCAAATGTCCCACACTGCTTTGGCTGGCTTGCTCTTGATCGCCGTGGTCAATGGCGCATGCGTGATGAATTTGCTCAAGCCAATCAATTAGCCGGAAGCGTAATTCAACATACAGTCCTTAATGATTTTATCTCCAGAAATTATGCATGTGATTGTTCAGGTCAGTATTTTTTCCAGAATGGGCCACAACGAGTTTTTATTACCCTAGATGCAACGCCATTCATTGCCAGAATTATTCCAAGTGAAAGTGGCCCTCAACTATTAACTCAGTGCGGTACAGAAATAAAACCGCATGGCGCCCTGAGTGATGAGAAGGGCAATATTTACATTACTGGATTTATTCCGCAATCGCTCTCCGAGCAAATCGATGGTGCGGTATTTACTAAAACAGAATCTCTATCTGTTGCACTTTTACACGATCATGATTTAGATCTCTTTTCAGAGCAATCTCAGGTTCAAGAAGATGCCTGCAGCTTTAAGGGTTCTTGGTTATGGGATGGCAAGAATCTGCCTATCGAGCCCATTCATTCAAAGGAACTAGGTAAACGGTTTCACTTCGTCAAAGTACCCAGTAATTAATTAGCTCGGCATATTTTTGCCCTGCTCTTTTAACTCCTCTTGATATTGCTTTTGCATTTCACGAAGACGCGCATCAATACTGGAGGCCTGATAAAAATCTGCGCCACCAGAAGACCTAGCAATCTTGAGTTGCTCAATGGCTGAAGGCCATGCACCCTCAAGCGCATACTTTTCTCCGAGAGCGTAGTGGCGCAGCGGCACATTTTTAGCCTGATCATAGGCATTAGAAAGCATGCTCCACCAAACCACTTCATTGGGTTGCAACCTCGTGCGCGCCTTTAACCAGGTAATAGCATCATTAGTGCGGCCCAGCTTGAGATAGCCATGCATCATAGCTGCACCAGCAGCATAGGATTGTGGGAAAGCTTTTAAGGTGCCTTGGGCAATTTGTAAAGCCTCCTCACTTTTTCCTCTAGCTAATGCCAACTCTGAAGCCGTAATATCTAAAGAGAGGCTTTGGCGCAGAATGGGCGATCCTGGAGCGCTAGCGCTATTCGCTAGATTACGAGCTTGTTGCAAATAACTAGTAGCCTGATCTAACTTACCCTGTTTTTGTGCAACCAGCGCAAGCCCATAAAAACCTTCCATTTGCTTACCAGGGGCTGACTGTTTACTCAAACCTTCAAAGGTATTTTTGAGGTCGTACATCTGGCTAGAGCCTCCAGATTGCTCCATGCGAGCTCGTGCTTTGATGAAATAAAACTCTACTGCTGTAGGTACATTTCTATTAGCGATATTACGAGCACGATCTTGCATATCTGCAATACGATCCGTGGTTAATGGATGGGTGCGCACATAAGATGGGACTCCACTATCCATAATGCCTGTCGCCTTTTGTAGACGCTGGAAAAAACCTGGGGCACCATTTACGTCGTAGCCACTCGCAGCCAGAATCTGAAAGCCAATACGATCAGCCTCCCGCTCAGCATCTCTTGAGTAGGAGAGCTGGTTATTTACTGCTACCGCTTGACCGCCTTGCATGAGACCAGAGGCGGCGCTCGGATTACGTGATGCAGCTAAGGCACCTAACAATATGCCAGCGAGGGCAATCATTGTGTTAGTAGTTTGCCTATCCATTTGACGTGCTAAGTGGCGCTGTAAAACGTGACCGGTCTCATGAGCCATAACAGAAGCCACTTCTGAATCTGTTTCAGCGCTAACCAGTAATCCTGTATGAAAACCAATAAATCCACCGGGCAATGCAAAAGCATTAATACTGCTATCTTTAACGGCAAAGACCTCAAAGTTATAGGCGCCACTCCCTTGCTCATTCGCACCACCAAGTTGTAATTTTTTAGCCGCTTGCAATAAGCGTTGCTCCATCTGGTTTAAATAATCATAGAGTGGTAAATCATTCGAATAATCCGCATCTGGACGAATCTGACGCATGATCATTTCGCCATACTTTTTCTCATCCAGCCTACTTAAACTATCGCCTCCAGGATCACCCATATCTGGCAATACAAAGCCCGTTTGAGACTGGATAGTATTGCGAACAGGTAAGTTGGCGGAACGGGCATCAGGGGATTGAATAATCCTACCTAAATTTTGTACGGCAGCAGACTCACCTTGAACAGAAACATCGCCAGCTACCGTTGCAGGCAAAAGTCCAGCCGCATGAACCATTCCAGCGCTTGGGCAAGCCAATGCCAAAATTAATTGGAGCGCCAAGATCTGCTTAAAAATTGAAGGTTTTTCTAATGTCTTTATTACTTTCATCCCTATATGGTAAAACTTATCCTATGAACAAACTAACTCATTTTGATACTAGCGGCCAAGCCCATATGGTCAATGTTGGGGATAAACCCAATACCCACCGAGTTGCCTTGGCCACCGGCAAGATCTCTATGCTGCCAGCAACCTTCCAAATGGTTGAAGCAGGCAACCATAAAAAGGGAGATGTGCTTGGCATTGCTAGGATTGCAGGAATTCAGGCCGCTAAGAAAACATCTGACCTCATTCCACTTTGCCACCCACTGGCGCTGACCCATGTGAGTCTTGATTTTCAACTAAATTCGGCAGAGAGCAATATTACCTGCCAGGTAAAGGCTGAAACTACAGGTCCAACAGGTGTTGAAATGGAAGCTCTCACTGCAGTCCAAGTTGCTCTCCTCACAATCTACGATATGTGCAAAGCAGTAGACCGTGGCATGGTGATGGGTGATATCCAGCTCTTAGAAAAGAGTGGTGGCAAGAGTGGGGAGTGGAAGGTGGGGAAGTAAACGCCACCCAAACTCTTTTTCAAAGTATGTAAATTTAGTCTTGTCCAAATATTGTCCAAGTAAACCGAAAGATTTAGTCAAGAAGGTCTAATTTATCTCGCGAATTACCTTATCCACACATCTTGATATTTTTTTATATCCCCCTGGATTTGGATGAGGATCATTAATAAAATAGTCTGAAGGCTCAAGATCGCAAACTTTGAATCCATCTATAAGCTTTCCGCCAAAAATATTTAATTTCTCTCTGGCTAGTTGACCCACA
>CANGWT010000115.1 GCA_947457745.1 Burkholderiaceae bacterium
CTTTGGGCAAACTGGCTCGATTAGCACCCCTCAAGTACGCAACCGCGTACTGCGCAACACTTACGCCCTTTTGGCGCTCTCGATGGTTCCTACTGTCATTGGCGCATGGCTCGGCGTTGCTTTTGGGCTTAACTTCATGGCGGGCAGTCCTTTTCTAGGCTTCATCGTCTTTATGGCAATCGCTTTTGGCTTCTTCTGGGCGATTGAGAAAAACAAAGATACTGGAGCGGGCGTTCTGTTGCTTTTGGGCTTCACCTTCTTTATGGGCATCATGATGTCCGGCTTGGTTGGCTACACCCTCAATAGCTACAGCAATGGCGCTACCTTGATCATGCTGGCCTTTGGTGGCACTGCGGCAATTTTTGCTGTGATGGCATCTATTGCTACTGTGAGCAAGAGCGACTTCTCAGGCATGGGTAAGTGGTTGATGGTGGGTGTACTGCTCTTGATCGTGGCTTCATTGGCCAACATCTGGTTGCAATTACCTGCTTTGATGCTGACTGTGATGGTTCTCGCAATTGCGATCTTCTCAGCCTTCATCTTAGTTGATGTACAGCGCATCATCAACGGTGGCGAGACCAACTACGTAATGGCTACTCTAGCCATCTACTTGGATGTCTATAACGTCTTCACCAACTTGCTCGCACTCTTGGGCATTATGGGTGGCAATAAAGACTAAGCATTAGTCAAGCTGCAATAGAAAAGGCACCTCCGGGTGCCTTTTTCTTTACCTCGATCATCGGCAACTAAGCTATCAGGATCTTTCAAACACCGCCATAGATTCAACATGAGAGGTATGGGGAAACATATTGACAATGCCTGCACCCTGAAGAATGTAGCCTGCTTGATGACATAGGATCTCCGCATCTCTAGCTAGAGTTTTGGGATTACAGGAGACATAGACAATGCGTTGCGGTGGCAGATCACTGCACTGCTCATGTAATTGGGCTAAGGCTTGGCAGATCTCCATAGCGCCTTCACGAGGTGGATCCATTAACCAGCGTTCAGCTTTACTCCATGAAGCAATCGTTTCTGCTGTCACTTCAAACAAATTGCTTTGCATAAAGCTGGCTTTATCGGCGAGCTGGTTGTGATCCGCATTAGTCTTGGCTCTACTAGTTAAGCTTTCCAAGCCTTCAATACCTAAGACGGCATTGGCTCGTCTTGCAAGCGGTAAGGTGAAGTTGCCAATGCCACAGAATAAGTCGAGCACACGATCACTTGCCTGAACCTCCAAGAGACGAATCGCCCTGCTGACCAATGCACGATTCATCATGTGATTGACTTGCGTGAAATCCGCCGGCTTAAAGGGCATCTCGATTTCAAATTCAGGCAGGCGATAACAAAGCTTGCCTGTTAGCGGATAGAACGGCGCAACAGTTTCTATTCCTTTGGGCTGTAACCAAATCCAAACCTGATGCTCATCTGCAAAGTCTCGCAGTAACTGCTCATCTGCTGGGGTTAAAGGTAGGAGGTTTCTAAATACCAAGGCAGTGACGGGCTTTGTTTTTTTAGGATCATCTGAATTGGGATCCTCGGGCTCACCTATAGCGATTTCGATTTGCGGCATACGATCCACAATCGATAGGCCCATCACCAATTTACGCATCTCTGGCAATAAATCAGAAACATGCCCAGGCAAAATCTCGCAAGCAGTCATATCAGCGACATAACCACTCTTACCTTCATGAAATCCAATCAGCACAGTGCCTTTTTTAATCGAGCGATTGACAGCACTTAAGCGTGCGCGATGGCGATATTCCCAAGCAGGGCCACCCATCGGACGAAGAATTTCTTCAGGGGCTACTTTGGCGATGTGCTTTAAGTCATCTTCTAGTACGCGCTGCTTCATTGCTACCTGAGCTCGAATATCCAAGTGCTGCATAGTGCAACCACCGCATACGCCAAATGCTTTGCACTTGGGCTCCGCTCTAAATACGGCAGGTTTAAGGATATCGAGAACTTTGGCTTTACTGAAGCGAGCTTTATCACGCGTAATGATGTAAGTGACCAGTTCAGTGGGTAGTGCGCCCTGAATAAAAACAACCTTACCACTCTGCCCCTGGGAGGCCTCCTCTTCATTGGGTGCTAAGCGCGCAATTCCCTGTGCATCTAGATCAAGAGAATGCACTCGTACTGGCTCAGTCACAACAATGTGGACTGGCTTTTCTCCTCTACGCATCCGAAGTAAAGCCTAAGAGATATTCTTGCCACTGCTCGCCATGTGGCTCTTTAGACTGTTTCTCTAAATACGCTTTTACAAAAGTAATTTCTTCTTTGTATTCTTCTAATGAGAAGCCGCCTCGCATTAACTGAAAGCGACAATACATCAGATAGGTATTGACCACATCGGTTTCGCAATAGCGACGAATCTCATCAATTCTGCCCTCTTGATAGGCGGGCCATACTTGGCTACCATCCATTCCCATCTTGCCTGGGAAGCCGCAGAGTTTTGCTAGGGCATCCAAAGGTGCATTGGCGCGACCATTAAATTTAGCCAAGAGATCCATTAGATCTAGATGGCGCATGTGATAACGACTGATATAGTTATTCCACTTAAATTCACGACTATCGTTTTCTTGGCTCTCGCCCATCTCCCAATAGCGTGGTGCTTGAATGAGGTTTGCTAAAGCGCGATAGTGCAACACCGGCAAATCAAAACCACTGCCATTCCATGAAACTAACTGGGGGGTGTATTTTTCAACGAGCTCAAAGAAGGTCTGAATCAATACTTTCTCATCATCTAAGGCAGTACCAAGCGTTCCTACCTTAATCTGAGGTGAGCCATCTTTGCTGGTTCTGCGAATGACACAGGAGATAGCGCAGATACGCTGCAAATACAGCGGGAGGAACTCACTACCGGTTTTCTCGGCGCGCTCTGCCATCGCCTTAGCGGCAACCTCAGTATCTGAAAGTGTATCCGGATAGTCATTGAGTCGACGGAGTCCGGCAACATCAGGAATAGTTTCAATATCGAAGACGAGAACTGTTGCCATACTTAAATCGCTAGCAATTGATTGAGAGCAATTACTGCAAGTATGGCGTTGGATTTACCGGCTTGCCATTCACGCGTAATTCGAAGTGGAGCTTAATCGAGGTTGCATCGGTATCGCCCATCTCAGCAATGACCTGCCCCTTCTTCACCGAATCACCCTCTTTCACTAAGAGCGTGCGGTTATGGGCATAGGCCGTGAGATAAGTATTGTCATGCTTGATGATGACAAGGTTGCCATAGCCACGCAAGCTGTTGCCAGCGTAAACCACCTTGCCTTCAGAGGCTGCTGTTATAGGCTCGCCTAACTTACCAGCAATGTCAATACCCTTGGTCTTTTCGCTGAAATCATCTGTGACTTTACCTTTAGCTGGCCACGATAAACGAATACCAGGCTCGGCAACGATTTCTTTGGGCGCTTCTTTAGCAGCATCTACTTTTGGCGTATCAGTTTTAGGTAAATCGCTAGCTGTTTTCGGAATAGGCTTAACAGTCATTTTGCTATTAGCTGGTGGCCTTACTAAAATGAGCTCATCTACCTCAATTAAGTTTGGGTTCGATAAATTATTCCACTGCACTAAATCGCGTGGAGACTGGCCGTTATCTAAGGCAATGCGGGCCAAGGTATCACCTCGCTTGACGCGATAGTAGCCTGGCGGCGTGGCCTCACTAGTTGCACTGCTACCACCACCACTTCGGTCTACTACCATGGCAGGTTTTGCTCTGGGTGTTGTTGAGCAGCCCACATTGCTTGCTAAAGAAGCCATTGCAAGTAGCAAAAGGAGATATCTAGGTAAAGTATTCATAAGAATTTTCATACTACCCCTGATTGTAAGGGGACAAAAAAGACCTCGTCCAGAACGGTTCTTTGATAGCGCTGGGAGCTCATCCGCTCAACCATGATCAATTGCTGCTCTTTCTCATTCTTAGCAACCGGTGCCACTAGGCGTCCGCCAATGGCTAATTGATCCAATAAGGCGTCGGGGATACCTAAACCTGCAGCTGCCAGAATGATTCCATCAAAAGGGGCTGCTTGAGGCAGACCTAAGATGCCATCCCCATAAATAAGGCGTAGGTTTTTAATACGGAAAGGTCGTAGCTTCTCTCTCGCCATATCGTGTAGAGGACGAATACGTTCAATCGAATACACTTCATCGGATAGCAGGCTCAGAACCGCCGCTTGGTAGCCACAGCCAGTCCCAATCTCTAGTACTTTTCCCAAAGATTGCTTGGGCTTATGCAAAATCTCAATCATGCGTGCCACTACTGATGGCTTGGAAATGGTTTGTGAGTGGCCGATTGGTAAAGCAGTATCTTCGTAGGCTTGAGGATGCATACCCGCATCCATAAATGCATGGCGTGGAACGGTAGCGATAGCTTCTAAGGTTTTGCCATGCTTAACTCCAGCAGCAAGAACTTTGGCTGCTAAAGCTTGTCGATGACCAGCATTACGCTCTGCTGCTGTACTCAACCGCGCGTCCAGCCGTTAACTCGCATGGCAGCCAAGCGCGCATGATGCGTTAGGTCTAATTGCATTGGCGTGATCGAGATACAACCCTCATCAATTGCATGAAAGTCTGTACCTTCAGAACTGTCTTTAGCATGTCCTGCTGCACCAATCCAATAAATATCATCACCACGTGGACTTTTTTGTACCACCACCGGTTGCGAGTGATGGCGATTACCTAAACGCGTCACACGCCAGCGATTAAGATCAGCATAGGGGTGATTCGGAATGTTGACGTTAAGCAAAGTAGCAGCGCCATCGGCATGAGTCAGATTAGATACCAGCATTTGCGCAACAATATCATGTGCTGCTTTTGCGGCATCCTCAATCCGGTTCCAGCCTTTATCAACTTGTGAGAAGGCAATCCCGGGAACACCAAACATCACACCTTCAACAGCAGCCGCAACGGTACCGGAATACAGAGTATCTTCACCCATATTCTCGCCTTGATTGATACCAGAGACTACAAGGTCTGGCTTCTCATCCAAAAAGCCAGTCATTGCAATATGAACACAATCTGTTGGGGTGCCATTGATGAATAAAAATCCATCGCGCTCTCCACCAGCAACTCGATGAATTGATAATGGTCGTGAGAGTGTTAAAGAATTCGATGCGCCACTGTGATTTTGCTCAGGGGCAATCACTGTCACGCGGCCTAATGGACGAATGGCATTAACCAGGGCTAAAAGACCAGGAGCGAGATAGCCATCATCATTCGCAATCAGGATATGTGGCTGTTTTGTGTTTGCACTCATGAATATCAATACCTTCTTAGCAGCCCTAAGCCTTTGCTATCTGGGTTAATGCGCGACCTCTGAACCAGCCATATATTACTGGCAATACCAAGAGAGTCAAAATGGTCGTCGTCACCATGCCGCCCACAATCACTAAAGCCAAAGGACGTTGAGCCTCAGAGCCAATCGAATGGGACAAAGCTGCAGGCAATAGACCTAAGCCTGAGAGTGCGGCTGTCATCAACACCGGGCGCACGCGTAAGGAGGCTCCTTCTACCATCACATCTTTCATCTCACCATGCTCGGTAGATGCCGTTTTATTAATAAAGGAGATCAGAATCACACCATCCTGAATGGCAATACCAAATAAGGATAAAAATCCAAAGAAAGCTGAAATACTTAAGGTCTCGCCTGCGAGATGCAAAGCAAGTACTCCGCCAATGGCAGCAAAGGGGACATTGATCATCACAATCACTGCGTCTCGGAAATTACCAAAAGCACTGACAAGTAATAAGAAGATGCCCAGCAATGCCAATGGCACGATCAGCATCAACTTCTTCTGAGCCTGCTTCATTTGATTAAATTGACCATCCCAGCTAATCGAGTAATTTGGCGGTAAGGTAATGTTTTTCTCGACCAAGAACTGTGCATCCTCAACGGCGCTGCCTAAGTCACGGCCACGTACGCTAAATTTAATCGCAATATAGCGCTTACCTGCTTCACGATAAATAAAGAATGGACCATCACTTAACTGAACCGTAGCAACCATCGACAAAGGAATCGACGCCCC
>CANGWT010000116.1 GCA_947457745.1 Burkholderiaceae bacterium
CGGTCAAAGTCAACGGGCCTCAGGAGTGATGCCCCTGCCTTTATTGGAGATATGGGGCTACTAGAATCAATGTCCAATGTCATTGCCAATCGGGATATAGAGGTGCATTTAAGCTTAATGGAGCCCTATTTAACAAGCAATGCAAGCAATCCAGAGCGCAAGGAGCTCGCTCTTTATTGCCAGGAAGCTATTACTAAAACCTTATAAACAGTATATGTAATAAAAGTGTCATATCCTAGAGGTACAAAGAGTTATCGGTATCGGAAAGAGATATGACGTCAAAGCATAAAGAAATAGATGAGTGGTACAAGCGTGCTCGGGAAGACATTCTGGATAGCATGGATGAAGAGCTCGAAATGGAGCTCGATGATGATCGCTTATCACCTGATGGCGGAAGTGCCTCTGTCATACCTCGAAATGTCTACTTTAAAGAATTGTTTCGCCTGCAGGGTGAGCTGGTAAAGCTCCAAGATTGGGTAGTTGAAAACAAACTCAAGGTGGCTGTTTTATTTGAAGGTCGCGATTCTGCGGGTAAGGGTGGCGCAATTAAACGGATTACTCAGCGTCTTAATCCGCGCGTTTGTAAAGTCGTTGCATTGACTGCACCTAGCGAGCGTGAAAAAACCCAGTGGTACTTTCAGCGCTACGTATCAAACTTGCCTGCTGGTGGCGAGATCGTATTGTTTGATCGTAGCTGGTACAACCGTGCTGGTGTTGAAAAGGTCATGGGATTTTGTAATGATGCCGAGTACGAAGAGTTCTTGCGTACAGTTCCTGAGTTTGAACGTATGATTATTCGTTCCGGAATCATTCTGATTAAATACTGGTTCTCTATCTCAGACGATGAGCAATATAGCCGTTTTATGGTGCGTATTCATGATCCACTGAAGCAATGGAAACTAAGCCCAATGGACTTGGATGCCCGCCGTCATTGGGAAGCCTATACCAAGGCAAAAGAGATTATGTTGGAGCGAACCAATATTCCTGAGGCGCCTTGGTGGGTAGTTGCTGCAAACGATAAGAAAAAAGCTCGCCTCAATTGCATTTCGCACTTACTGACTCAAATTCCCTATAAGGAAATTGAGCATCCAGAGATTACCTTGCCTGCACGAGTGCACAATCCTGACTATCTACGTGGGCCTGTGCCAAAAAATATGTACGTTCCCGAGATCTATTGATTTTTTAAATCTGGGTCTCGAGGTGTTAATCTCTCAGTATTCACCAAGGGGATAGCACTTGAAATCAAAGCACGCCATTACCAATCGAGAATTTAAGCTACTCATCAAACCTCAGGGCTTGGATAGACGAAGCCGTATTACTGCCTTAAGCGAGCAAATTCTCAAGTTTTGTAAAAAAAGTAAGGTTGATTTTTTCCATTTAGATAACGCTACAACTGGCTTACGCAATATTTATTTCTACGATACGCCAGGTGAAGATTTTAGACGTAACAATATTATTTTGCGAGTACGTGAATCTCGTCAAAATATTTGGGTGGATGATTGGTGCGAAGTAACTTTAAAGTGCCGTACTGGTGACTTACAGAAGTCTCATGAATTTGATCCATCACCTAAAAAAACAATCAAGTCACGCTTACGCCTGAAAGAAGAAATTCTACGAGGCGATACGATTGGAACAAGCAGAGCAATTTACTCTAATAATGCAATTTTGGATTCAGTGCCCATCGATAATCTTTTCGATAAGTCTTTCGCTAGTGTTGCGAAGTACTTCCCCGGCCTATTGGCTCTTTCAATTGAAAAAAAATCACCCATCCGAATTGTTGGCGGTCGCACCAATAAGATTCTTGAGGCATGTTTACCGATTGGTAACTTAGTATTTGGTGATGGTGTGCAAGCGCATTGCGAGATTGCTATCTGGATGAAGAGTGTGGGTGACCCTATTGTGGGTGAGTTGGCTTTTTCTTATCGCGTGAATGATGCCAACCGTGGTCAAGCAAAAGCGCATCAGCGCGCAGATAAGTTTTTTAAGAAACTCCAAATTGAGCTTGCTAGCTGGTTGGAAATTGGCAGCACTAAAACAGCCTTAGTTTACGGAAAGCCTGAGTGAGCTCACAGCTTCTGGGTGATCTAAAGTTAGCTAAGTCTCCTAACTTGGGCGATCTATTTATTCAGTTTTTAACGATTGGGGCTGTCAGCTTTGGCGGGGGCATCATCGCCTACGAACGTATTCTCTTGGTTGAAAAGCGTAAGTGGTTGAGCGCTGATGAGTTTATGGCGTACTTAGCAATTAGTCAGACGATGCCGGGCTTAAATTCTGTCAACATGGCTGTGTTAGCTGGAGATCATCTTCGTGGTGTTCTTGGTGCTGTCATTGCGACGCTTGGCTTGATTCTGCCAGGCGCACTTTTTGTGTTGGGTATCGGCCTAATTTATGCCAATACTGCAGATCATCCCTCTATTAATTTGATTCTTGGGGGCATTGCGGCAGCAGCCACCGGTTTGCTGGCAGCCATTACCTACAAAATTGGTGATACTCACTGGCGTTATACCAAGTCACTAGCCATCATCGTCTGCACATTTATATTGATGAGTATCTTTAAGTTTTCTCTACCTTATGTAATTCTCATCATGGCGCCGATTTCAATCTATTTGTACCGACCAATTAAGTCGCAATGAGTCTATTGATTCACTTGGCCTGGACCTTTGCCTTGCTTTCCATTCTTGCGGTTGGTGGCGGCACTGCTGTGCTACCAGAGATGCAAACGATTCTTGCACATCAGTTCGGCATAGACCATACCCAGTTTGTCCATATTTATAGCATTGGCCAGTTAGCGCCTGGTCCCAATATGTTGATGGTCTTAGTCATTGGCTATCAAATTGCTGGGCTTATTGGAGCAGGAGTGGTCTTGCTATCCTTCTTTTTGCCTTCAAGCCTGATGTGCTTTTATATGGGGAGGCTCTGGAATCATTTTGGAGAAAGTCCTTGGCGACGATCTATTCAAAATGCACTTGAGCCCATTTCGATTGGCCTCATGTCATCCGGCGTTTATGCCGTTGCTAAGGCATCTGTTGTGAGCGGTATTACCTTAGCGCTTGCCCTAGTCACTCTGTACCTAATCCTCAGAACCAAAATTAACCCAGTACTAGTTATTCTTGGTTCAGGAGGATTAGGTGCGTTATTAATGGCCTATCTAAAATAGGTGAAAACTTAGAAGGTTCCTCGCAATCCAATCATCAGGCTCCTGCCGGGTTGTGGTGCATATAACCTCACAGCCATTGGTGTAGTGGCATACCGAATTTGCTCATTGAGTAAGTTCTTGAGATTCATATACACAGTCCAATTTACATCCTTTATCTTCTCTGTATAAGAGATGCCAGCATTTAATAAGTTATAACTTGGGGCGGGACCTTGCTCCCAGCTAGCCAATTTATTCTGTTGATAGCTGTAGATGTAGGTAGCATTGGTAAGCCAGCCATTACGCTGATGCGCTATCTCAGCACCTAAACGCGGAGCAGGCTGCAGGGGTAGATTGCCTCCCGCATCAAAAGTGCCTTGTGAAGCATCGCCAAACACTCGGCTGCCTAAGCCAGTTTGATTCCAGTTATAAGTAAGCTCACCCTCAATACCCTTGATCGTTGCTGCAGCTTGCTGCGCAGTCACTACGTTAAAGCCATCACCCTGTTGCCCGCCGTTATTAATAGCGCTACCGGTGTAATAACCATATATATAGTTATTGAATCGATTTGCATAAATACTTGCCTTACTTCTGAGTAATCCACTGGTCTTCTGAATATTGAACTCTAGGTTATGTGAGGTCTCTTTGGTGAGGTTGGGGTTACCAATATCAAAGGTGGCAGTAGATTCATGCGCGCCATAAGAATAGAGTTCTTGAGCACTTGGCGCTCTTTGTGACACGGTATAAGCCACTCCAGTGCCATACCCATGCATGAAGTTCCATAAGCTGCCCGCAGAGTAGGACATAAGATTGAATTTTCGATTCTGCAGAGCGATGCTGGGAGTAGTTCCAGTCGGATCAACTGTGGGCTGAGCCTCTAAAGTCGTACCTAAATTCGGATTCTGGGCAACATTGTTATAGCGCAGACCCAAATTACCCTGCAAGGAATTCCACCTACCTTCCTCAATCCAAAACAAAGCATTCGAATTGGTTTTGGTGGGAGGAACAATGGCATAGCTGCCTGAGCCAACTTCAGTAGCATTGAGGGAGGCTGCAGAGGCCTGCGCCCCAAAGGTGCCTTTCCATCCAGCTATCGGATTGTGAGCCAATTCTAGGCGAGCTTCATTGGCAATATTCTTCCAAACTGAGGCAGCTTCACCCACGTTATTAAATTCAGTATGGTTGTAATTTGAATTAGCCGCACTCAATTTGAATGATGAAAACCCTGCAAATGGATCTCGAGTTTGATGTTGGAGGTCATATCGATTTTGTGATTGGTTAATCGATCCACCTTCAGGCGTTGGAATGCCGTAGTTGTTATTTAATCGCTCGACCGAAACTCCCGTATATCCGTTTTGCCCAATGTAAGAAACGCCAACACCTAAATTATTCTGCTTGCTAAAGCTATTAGGCAACTTGCCAGAATAGTTGTTGCCACCGTTTCCATCCGGTGGAACAGTCCAGCCTCCTGCGGGCTCACCTTGAGACTGAGTAGAGTTGCCCGGAATGCGATAGTTATTGGCATTATTAATGGCGGTATCCACATGCACTGCAACTGAACCAAAGGCGCCATCCACTTCAACTGCACCAGCCTTCCCATTGTTAACAGTCTCGTAACTTGTATTGATTGCACCGGTTGGTCTATCCGGTAAGTTGGTCAGGATGCGATCATTAACTACGTTTACGAGTCCACCACTTGAACCCGAGCCATAGAGTAGGGCAGCTGCACCACGAAGAATCTCTACTTGGTGCGCATTTTGCATATTGTTTCCCACAGCATGATCTTGCGAGATGTTAGATACATCACCAACTGATAGACCATTTTGTAAAATTTGCACTCGTGCACCTTCAAGGCCGCGAATGACTGGTCGAGATGAGCCCGCGCCATATCCTGTTGCAGATACACCGAGCTCATTGGCTAGTGTGGCACCTAAAGTTGTACCCAATTTATTGAGGAGCTCATCGCCTTGTAAAACCTTGGTTGGCGTCAGAATGCTCTGAGTAGCCTCTTGTGATCCTGTGGCGGTAATTTCTAAGGAGGGTTGAGATTGCGCAACCGTAGTGGTACTAATACATCCTGAAATAAGTACATAGATAAGCTTGTGCTTAGCCTGTGGCCGATCAATTTGACGCATATTATTTCCTTCAAACCTGATGTGCTCCACCAATTCGGTGAAGCAACAAATCTAGAAACCAAACAATTGAGTTTGGCGTATTGGGCGATTTATAGGATGAAGCTAGGCGGAGCCCTAGATTGATATAGCCCTACTTGAATTCGGGCTGGTAAAGAGTCATTGAATGCTAACTGCACTCCATGGTGGAAGTAATTAGCAAGGAATAAGTTAGGTGTTGAGGCAACGAAGCCGGCAAGTGTGAGTGCATCTAACAAATGACAGCTGGCAAAGCTATGGCCAAGGGTAGGCGCTTGATCCGTGCAACTCAGTTCAACATTTTGGTGTTGTAAGCCGGAGTGAGAAATGCTGTGAGCAAAGCCAATCCAGTGGGTGCCTAATAAGCTGGCAAGCAGAAAACTGAGGGCAAGGACCCCCCTGATTTGCTTTCTGAATTTGCTTAGAAACGAGGCTTTCATACCTTGAATCTTACAGTATTTGCCCCTGTGGGCCATCTCGGTGTAGAATATTGGTTCCGTCGGAGTGTAGCGCAGCCTGGTAGCGCACCTGCTTTGGGAGCAGGGGGTCCAAGGTTCGAATCCTTGTACTCCGACCACTTTCCCTTATTGTTCTAGATAGACCCAGCATATAACTGCCCATAGCTCAGCTGGATAGAGCAACGCCCTTCTAAGGCGTAGGTCGCACGTTCGAATCGTGCTGGGCAGGCCAAAAACTTCAACTAGTA